>SKQX01000016.1 GCA_007118795.1 Thermoflexales bacterium
CCACCATCGAGGCGACTCCGGGGTCCCGCCGTGCCACTGCACCGGCCACGAGACCCTGCAGCCCGCGGGTGATCAGGCTGATGGGGGCGTAGATCAGATACCCTCCGACGGTATCCGCCAGAGCCGTACCCACTCCCCCGGCGATCAGGCCCACCCAGGGACCAAAGGCGAAGGCAGCCAGGTAGACCCCCACGTCGGAGAAGTTGAAGTACCCTTGCGTGAGGGGAAACGGTATTCTCACCGCGAGGGTGAACACAGCCACCAGGGCGATCATCACCCCGGTCAACACGATCTGCCGAATCTGCAGCTCTTCCATGATCTCCTATCCTCTCATCTCAGTCATCGGAACACGCTCGCCGGTCCGAGCCTCTGGTCTCCGGGTCTTCGCGGGAGGGCCTGACCGCTGCTCCTGAACAGCCCGCCCCAACCGTCGAAGACCCTCTTCGATGGCATCCCCGTCGTGACTGGCGAAGTTGAGCCTCAGGGACGATCGGTCGGCGTCCTCGGGGAAGAAGACAGATCCGACCGCGAACGCCACACCGTGGTCGATGGCGGCAAGATACAGCTCACCGGCCGACATTCCCTCCGGCAGCGTCAGCCAAAGGCAGAGTCCGCCCTGAGGACGGGTCCAGTTTGTACCTGCCGGCATGCGTCGCGCAAGACCAGCCAGCATGTCATCCCTCCGGTCGCGATACACCCGCCGCAGGCTCGCCAGATGCTCCGACAGCCGTCCGCCGGCCAGGTAGTGAGCCAGAGCGCGCTGCATCAGAGACGACGTGAAGAGGTCTGCAGCCTGCTTTCTCAGAACCAGCCGCTCCCTGAGCCAGCGCGGCACCACTATGTAGCCCACTCGGATGCCCGGCAGGAAGGACTTGGAGAACGAGTTGATACGCAGGACCCGCTCCCCTCCGTCCAACGCCCGCAGGGACGGGACAGACCCTCCTTCGTAGCGGAGCTCGGAGCAAACGCCGTCCTCCAGGATAGGTACCTCCCACTGCCGCGCCAGTTGGAGCAGCCTCCGGCGCCGTTCGAGACTAAGGGTCACGCCTGTCGGATTGTGGAAGTCGGGGATCGTGTAGATGAACCGGGGATTGAAGGACGACAGCACTTCTTCCAGAACGTCGACCCGCATCCCCTCCCCATCCACTGGCACACCCATCACCCGCATACCGTTCGATCGCAGCACATCGAGAGCCCCCACGTAGGTGGGACTCTCGGTGATCACCAGGTCACCGGACTCCGTCAGGACCCGGGTCGCCAGGTCGAGCCCCTGTTGGGACCCAGAGGTGATCAAGATCTCACGAGAGCCGACCACGATCCCCTCTGCCGCCAGCATGCCAGCGATCCGACGGCGAAGCGGCTCATAGCCGGCAGCCTCGTCGTACTGGAGGGCCTCCCCGCCATCCCGCCGCAGTACCTGGTTGACCATCTCGCGAAAGTCACGCACCGGCAGCAAGTCCGTCGCCGGCGCGCCCATGGCAAAGGAGATCAGATCCGGGTGCTGAGCCAGGTGGAGCATGTCGGACACCATCCCGCCGGCAGACACCCCCGAGGGACCCAGAAGCGTCGACTCCCACGCATAAGGGGTGTCCCGAACGCTCCGTTCCCACCGCCCGGGATCGCACACGAAGGTGCCCCGTCCCACGTGCGCCCGCACCCATCCCTCCGCCTCGAGCTCCGCATAGGCATTCACCACCGTCACGCGACTGACGCCCAGATCGGCCGCCAGGGCCCGGCTCGCGGGAAGCCGGGCACCCGGCAGGAGGACACCGCGTTCGATCTGGTTCTGAAACCAGTTCCGGATCTGAAGGTAAAGGGGCGTATTGGCGTCGTGTCGTAGTTCGATATTCATCGTCGTCAACCCATATTATAAGTCCAATCGCTCCCTTTGCATAGGTCCAATGGCCTCCCGGTTGGATGAGTCCAATCGGCCGGTTGGCGGTCCAGTGAGGAGGGAGTCTGGGCTGGCCCATAGGAGCCAACCTCACCCGTCCGGACGTCGCTGGAGGCATGCCGCACCGGTAGATCGGCCGGCGCCCTGCTTGCCCGACCCGTTCTGTCGGAAAGCCGGGGACGGGAGTTGAGAGCTGTACAGAACGGCCAACGCGGTGTAGAATACCATCACGACCGCTCATCGACAACCAGCGCTGGCTCGACGGCGGAGGATCGCTCCCGGCGGGTTGTGCTCAGCTGGCGTGAGGGCGATTCTTCGTCGCGCCAGCCACTGCGCATGCTCCGCCCCTCAGAATGACAGATCCCGGTTGTCGGGAGAGGGGACGCGGCAGGTTTGGCAGCCGCCACATCGGTATTAGGCAGCATTCGAGCCAGGGAGGTACTCTATGCCCCGCTACGCAGACTGTCTCGTCGTTCACGCTCACCTCTTCACTATGGAGGGCACCGGTGTCGGTTACCGAGCCGACGGAGCCGTCGCGGTCCGAGGCGATGCCATCGCTGACGTCGGTCCCACGTCCCGCCTGCAAGCGGAGTTCGAGGCCGAAGAAATCCTCGACGCGCGCGGCTGCGCAGTGCTGCCCGGCCTGATCGATGCCCACATGCACACCCCCCTAGCCATCGTGCGCGGCGTGGCTCAGGACGTGGCCCACTGGATGCAGCAGGCGCTAGCTCCCTACTCGCGCCACATAACCCCTGCCGCAGCGCTGGCAGGCACGCGACTGAACGTAGTGGAGGCGCTCAAGGCGGGCACCACCACCATGGTCGATTACGCGCGTCCCCTCCCCGGCTGGGCCGAGATCTACGACCAGGTCGGCGTCCGGGCCCGGCTCTCCCCTACCATCAACGCTCTGCCAGCTGGCGGCATGGCCGGCTGGAAGCTGGGCGATCTCTATCCCCTGGATGAAGGATCGGGTGAAGCCGCGCTCGACGCAGCAGTGGCCTTCTCCGAAGACTGGCACGAGGCGGCTGACGGGCGAATCACGGTAATGCTCGGGCCCCAGGCTCCCGACATGCTCTCGCGGGAGCAGCTGCTTAAGGTGAAGAGCATCGCGCAGCGCCAGGGGCTGATGATCCACATGCACGTGGCTCAGGGTGACCGCGAGATCGACCAGATGCTTCAACGGTACGGGCAGCGCACGCCGGCCTTTCTCGACGATCTGAGATATCTGGATGACCAGCTGCTGGCCGTCCACCTCACCGAAGCGACCGACCCCGAGGCGGAGCTGATCGCCCGACGAGGGGTGCGCATGGTCCTTTGTTCCGGGAGCATCGGCATCATCGACGGCATCGTGCCTCCCGCCCAGGTCTTCCGCCGCGCCGGGGGATGGGTGGCCCTCGGTTCGGACCAACCCAGTGGGAACAACTGCAGCAACCTGTTCAACGAGATGAAGCTGACGGCTCTCTTCAACAAGATCAAGTTCCGCGACCCCACCGTGATGCCGGCCTGGGAGGTGCTGCGAATGGCGACCATCGAGGGAGCCCGCGCAGTGGGCCTGGGCGACACCATCGGATCCCTGGTGGCGGGTAAACAGGCCGATCTGATCGTGATCGACCTAGTGGCCCCCCAGCTTTCGCCGGCGCTCCAGACCCCCATCCGCAACATCGTGCCGAACCTCGTCTACGCCGCTTCCGGTCACGAGGTGCGCGACGTGATGGTGGCAGGGCGCCTTCTCATGCGGCACCGCCAGCTTCTCACAGTCGACGAGCCAGCCGTTGTGGCCGACGCCCAACGGGAGGCAGAGGCCATCGCCGGACGGGTCGCTGCCGACCCCGTCCATAGCCAGTTAGCCCTCCTGGAACCGATGGCCGCGGGCCAGCTCTAGCCGGTCCCTCCAGCTCGGAGGGGCTTGCGACCCCGACCGACAGCGGAAGGCCTGGGCGCTGTCCGTGCTGCGCGTACCCCTGCCATCGCCCTGCCGACCATTACTCCCGGGCGGACGCGGGTCACAGACCCGCTGGGAGCTAGGGGTGAATAGGCCCGCTCTGAGCCAGGGGTGAGGTGGTGCGCGCCGGTCGCGGATCTGCTCCGAGCTTGGGGCGAAGCTGAGCCACGTGGATCGCAGACCTGCTTTCCCACCAGCTCGCAGGGGCCTGCGACCCCGACCGACAGCGGAAGGCCTGGGCGCTGTCCGTGCTGCGCGCACCCCTGCCATCGCCCTGCCGACCGTTACTCCCA
>SKQX01000047.1 GCA_007118795.1 Thermoflexales bacterium
CTGGAGTATCCTCCCTATTTCAGGATGATGGAGGTGCTGAATCTTCAGGGACCGCCCGTGATTGGTGGGCTGCCAGATATCCCGCCCCTCCGTCCGTTCGAATTCGCGGCCCAGGCGACGACTGCTCAGGTAGTTGACACACGCCTGGAGTTGGGGTTTGGCGCCGCCCACGTGCCGGGTGCCGTATCCATACCGGAACGGCGCCTGGCACGGTATGGCGGCTGGTTTCTGTCCTACGACACGCCCATTCTGCTGGTGACGGAGAGCAACGACGTGAGTGGGCCGCTACGTACCCTGACCCGGATGGGATTTGACAAGATAGCTGGCTTCCTTTCAGAGGGTCTGCACTCGTGGCACACAGCGGGACTGGCCAGTGAGAGCATCGACACAATCACGGTGCAGGGTCTCTGCGACCGACTCGACGTCGGTGAGGAGCCCTGGATTCTGGACGTACGCAGTAAGACGGAGGTCGAGCGGACAGAGATTCCCACTGCCTATCACATTCATCTTACTCAGCTTCCTGATCGGATCGACGAAGTGCTCGAGGGTGAGCCCATCTACGTGTTCTGCGGGACTGGGCTGCGTTCCATGATAGCGGCCAGCTTGTTGCGTCGTGCTGGCCACGATAGTCTGACGGTGGTGCTCGGGGGCTTGGCCGCCTGGTCGTCCCTGACATGTCCACTGGAATAGGGAAAGGCGACAATGGCCGCCGCGATTGTAGCGGCAGCCCGGCGGCTGCATAGGCTGGATGCGCCTTTACGAGGGGAGGCGAAGAGCATATGGAAGAGAAGCAAGAGCGGGTGGAGCGAGCCACCATCATCCTGCACAGTGGGGATATGGATAAGCTTTACAGTGCCCTGATCATTGGCAACGGAGCTGTGGCCATGGGCATGGAGGCCTACATCTACTTCACCTTCTGGGGCCTTGAGCGCCTCAAGAAGGGTGGGCTGGAGGGGGGGAAGCTCTCCAGGATGAACCTCCTCGGCCTCGGCAAATGGATGATCAAACGGCGTATGCAGCAGGCCAATGTGGCCTCCCTGCGGAAACTGCTCACGGATTTCAAGGAGTTGGGGGGGCATATCCTGGCCTGTGATATGACGATGGAGATTATGGGCATTGGTCGGGAGGATTTGGAGCAGGAGTTCATCGACGAGTACTGCGCCGTGGGTACCTACATCCAGGCGGCTCGAGACTCGACGGTCACCCTGTTCATCTGATCGAGTCGACGGCATCGGGCTCGTCTGGCTCAGAGAGGGCTGTAGATGGCCGGCTTTGATGAACTGCGGCTAAGCTGGGTTGGACGCAAGGAGGAGCTTTGAAGGCGAACAGAGTTCTGATGCTGTTGGTTGTCTTGTCGGCTGTGATACCGAGCGTAATCGCTGCGTGTGGCGATGTATCGGAGGAGGTAACTGAGGACCCGATCTCCATCGATGGGCAGGTGTTCCTTGAGGAGCGCTGCACGGACTGTCACGGTCTGGGCCGCGTGACGGGAGCGGAGAAGACTCGTGATCAATGGGCGGATACGGTCACTCGGATGGTGAATATTGGCGCAAGGCTGAACGATGAGGAGCAGACCGCTCTCATAGACTATCTGGCGCAGACCTACGGACCATAAGGCGTGGTGACATGGAAGAGCTCAAAAACTGGTGGAAGTGCTCCAACTGCGGCTACACCTTGCAGGCCGAAACGCCGCCCGAGGGCTGTCCCAGCTGCAAGGAGAAGTGTGCCTTCATAGACTCTACGTGCTACACGCCCGACTGCGGGGGCCCGGGTAACGTCAATCCGCAGATTGGTCGGTGACAGTCAACTCGGCTCCTGACGGGGACAGAGCAGTTGCGATTGCCGGGCAGAGAAAGGGGAGGTTCCATGGCGGAAGCGCGAGGGAGCGTACCGGGGTTGCTTGATGACAAAGAGGTGGTGTTCTACGGACTATCCACCTGCGTCTGGTGCAAGCGGACCCGGGCACTGCTGGAGGATAGTGACGTCGCTTTTGACTTCATCTACGTCGATCTCTTGCAGGGCGATGAGCGGCGAGAGGCTATCGAGAGAGTCCGTGAATGGAATCGGGCGGGCTCCTTTCCGACGGTGGTCGTCAACGGGCAGCACTGTGTTGTCGGCTACAAGCCGGAAGAGATCAAGGAGGCTCTCGGGTTGTGAGCGATAGCGCGGACGAGATCACGCCTGACGCAATACCCCAGCAAGCGGTCGACGCCCTCTATGAGAGGCTAAGTCGAGAGGCAGAGGCATCAGGCTATCACCTCAACCCCGACGCTGAGTTCACCAAGGACCTGGTGCGAGGGCTCCTGGTGAATGAGAAGCGATACGGGTACTGGGCTTGCCCATGCCGCCTGGCCGATGGCGAGAAGCAGAAGGATCTGGACATCATCTGCCCCTGCGACTATCGGGACCCTGACCTGCTGGACTGGGGTGCTTGCTACTGCGCGCTCTATGTCTCTGAGGAGGTGCTGGAGGGCGAGATCCAGGTGGAGCCGATTCCCGAGCGGCGCCCTCCGGAGGGCGAGCGCCCCCAGCAGACGCCGGCACCAGCCCCGCCGGGACGGGGGAGCGAGCCTGCCGACGACGAGGAGACGGTCCCAGTGTGGCGCTGCCGGGTCTGCGGCTACCTCTGTGCCAGGGAGCGCGCGCCCGGTCGGTGTCCCATCTGCAAGGCTACCCAGGACCGATTCGATCGATTCTGGTGATGTGGCTAGGGCATCTCGTGAGCTTGGGATCGCGGGAGCGAGCTTCCTCCTTCGGGGATTCAGAGGTCAGTGCGAAATTGAAGGATTGGAGCGATGGCTGAGAATCAGGTCATTGAGTTGATGTGCCATCGAAAGTCGATTCGTAGATACACCGACGAATCGCCTTCGGATGAGGTCATCGAGACCATCGTTCGGGCGGGACAGCAGGCCCCGTTTGCCTACCAGCTCTGCACTTTGCTGCTGTCGCGCAACAGGCTTGAAAACCCGTTTGTGGCGCCACTTCTGTTCACCGTCTGTGTCGATGTCCATCGGCTGGAGCTGATTATGGCCCGGAGGGGCTGGGAAACGGCTGAGAGTGATCTCTCCTTGTTGCTCTTCGGGATTCAGGATGCGGCCTATATGGCCGAGAACATGGTGATTGCCGCGGAGAGCCTGGGGCTGGGAAGCTGTTTCCTGGGCGGTGCTCCCTACACAGCCAAGGAGCTGATCGAGAAGTACAGCTTGCCCCCGCGGGTGTTCCCGTTGGTCCAGCTGGCCATGGGATATCCGGCGGAGAATCCACCACCCCGCCCTCGTTACCCGCTCTCCTTTGTCCTTTTTGAGGACGAGTATCCGCAGCTCGACGCGGAGTCCGTCGAGGCGGCGATGGAGCAGATGGATGAAGGATACCTGGCTCAGGACTACTATCGCAGAGCGGGCTACATGGTACCGCTGGAGAGCGACCGTGAGGACGCCTTTACCTTCGGAGACTATAGCTGGACCGAGCACGTCTCCCGGAAAGCCGGTCAGTGGCATTCCTCACCGTGGGATCTGATTGAGCAACTCCGGGCGTGCGGCTTTCAGATCCCAGCAGCCTTCGAGGAAGAGGCGGAAGAAGCATAGCCCGGTGGAGTCGGTATCCGCAGTGATCGGGTTGGGGTAGCTCGGGAAAGCCCCGTGCGTGCGTCGGCGGGGCGCATCTGAACTCCCCGTGCCACCGAGAGATCGGAGATCAGAGGAGACTCTGGCGCGGTTCCCATAGGTGATGTGAGGTGGTTACCGGTCTGAGCTGGAAGGGGTTCTTGTTATGAATCAGAAAGCGCGACAATCATCAGCCGATAGCGAGGTCCAGCGGGCTACGCTGGGAGGCGGCTGTTTCTGGTGCTTGGAGGCCGTCTTTGAACGATTGCGGGGTGTGAAGGAAGTAGTGTCCGGGTACTCCGGGGGGCCAGTCGCTGACCCGTCCTATGAGCAGGTCTGTGGGGGAACGACAGGTCACGCTGAGGTCGTCCAGGTCATCTTCGATCCGGACGTTGTTTCCTACCGGGATATCCTGGAGGTGTTCTTTGATATCCACGACCCCACCACCTTGAACCGACAGGGAGCCGATGTGGGGTCACAGTATCGCTCGGTCATCTTCTACCACGACAG
>SKQX01000028.1 GCA_007118795.1 Thermoflexales bacterium
CCTTCTGGCCTAGGTATTCCGTGTTGTCTATCAGGTGTTACGCATCACATCAGGAGGGCTCTTGACAGTTACGGGTACAGTCTATCTCATCGGCGCCGGGCCGGGCGACCCGGGTCTGATCACCGTCCGTGGGCGCAGGTGCCTCGCGGAGGCCGACGTCGTGCTCTACGATCGTCTGATCGGTGACGAGCTTCTGGACGGGACGCGTCCAGAAGCGGAGCTGATCTATGTGGGCAAGTCTGCCCAGGGCCACCGTTTGTCCCAGGACGAGATCAACGCACTCCTGGTGGAGAAGGCCCGGGCCGGCCTGAAGGTGGCGCGGCTAAAGGGTGGCGATCCCTTCGTCTTCGGACGGGGTGGCGAGGAGGCCCAGGTCCTCAGGGCGGCCGGCGTTCCCTTCGATGTCGTGCCGGGCATCACCAGCCCCACCGCCGTACCCGCCTACGCGGGAATACCGGTCACCCACCGCGACGTGGCCTCACAATTCGCTGTGGTCACAGGCCATCGCCGCCAGGGAGGCACGGGGGCCGATGAGGGACTGGGCCTCGATTGGCACGCCCTCGCCAGGATGGACACCCTGATCGTCCTGATGGGCGTCGGGAACCTGCCAGTGATCTCTCGCGAGCTCCTGGCGGTCGGACGGGCGCCCGACACACCGGCCGCGCTCATCCGCTGGGGAACCACGCCTCGTCAGGAGGTCGTTACTGGCACGCTGATGACCATTGCGGAGCAGGCTCAGGAGGCGGGGCTACGTCCCCCGGCGGTGCTGGTGGTGGGCCGGGTCGCTGCCCTGCGGGAAGAACTACGTTGGTTCGATACGCGACCGCTCTTCGGCCTGCGCGTCCTGATCACGCGTCCGCGCGACAAGGCCGCCCAGATGGCGGCGCGGCTGCGTGACCTGGGGGCGGACCCCTTCATCTTCCCCACCATCGCCATTCGACCGCCTGAAAGCTGGGCAGCGCTGGACGAGGCGGTTGTGGGGCTGTCGACCTACGACTGGGTGATCTTCACGAGCAGCAACGGCGTCAGATTCTTCTGGGACCGTCTGATGCGCGCAGGTGGGGACGCCCGGTCCTTCGCCGGGGCCCGTCTCGCCGCTATTGGCCCTGTCACCGCTCAAGAGCTTGGGGCGCGTGGCCTCCGACCTGAGCTGGTGCCGAAGCAGTACGTTGCCGAGGCGATTCTGGAGGAGATCGGAGATGTCGCCGGGAAGCGAATCCTGGTGCCCCGTGCGGATATCGCGGGCCCTCTCCTGATCGAGGGATTGCACGCCGCCGGTGCGCACGTCGACGAGGTCACAGCCTACCGTACGTTGCCCGCGGACCCAGCGAAGAGTGAGGATGTCCGGAGCATGCTGAGCGATGGCGAGATAGACGTTCTCACCTTCACCAGCTCCTCGACGGTGCGGAACTTCGTGCGAACCCTTGAGCCTCTGCCCCAACTTTCCGGGGTCGCCGTCGTCGGTTGCATCGGTCCCGTGACGGCGCAGACAGCACGGGAACTCGGCTTACCTGTGCACGTCACTGCGGCCGAGCACACTGTGGACGGGCTGATCAACGCTCTGGTCGAGCATTGCTCGACGCGGTGGCGGGAGGACGGACGGAACGACGATCACCTTACTCCGTCTTTGTCTTCGTTCGGGAGAAGCAGCACGTGATCAGTGTCACGAGACTTCTCTGCGACCAGATCGGCCCCCAGGACCACCTGCGCTACCGCTGGCGTCAGAAAGAGTATCCCAGTCGCCTGGAGGCGAACCTGAGCCGAAGACCCATCGTGGTCTGGAACGCCACCAAGGCGTGCAATCTCCGGTGCATCCACTGCTACTACACCGCTGGAACCGAATGTGACCCCGATGAGCTGAGCACCGCTGAGGCGAGGGCTTTAATCGACGACCTCGCCGATTTCCGCGTGCCGGTCCTCCTTTTTTCCGGGGGAGAGCCTTTGATGCGCCACGATGTCTTCGAATTGGGTCTCTACGCCGTCGAACGCGGCATGAGGACCGTGATCTCCACCAACGGCACGCTCATCGACGGGCGGGTCGCAGGGAGGATAGAGAAGGCAGGCTTCTCATACGTCGGTATCTCCCTTGACGGCATCGGCGAGACGAACGATCGCTTCCGCGGGGTGCGGGGTGCTTTCGAAGCCGCGCTGGCCGGCTTCCATCAATGTCGGGCCGTCGGCCTACGCAGCGGCCTGCGCTTGACCCTCAACAAGCACAATGTGGACGACCTCCCGGAAATTCTCCACCTGTTGCGCGAGGAGAGCATCCCCCGGGCCTGCTTCTACCACCTGGTTTATGCCGGACGGGGTGAGGGCCTGCGGTCCGACGACCTGACGTTGGAGGAGACTCGGAGAGCCGTCGACGTGATCTTCGAGCGTGCTATGGCTTTCCACCGCGAGGGTCTGGACATTGAGATTCTCACCGTCGACAATCACGCCGACGGGCCCTACCTCCTGCAGCGCGTCGAGCAAGAGCAGCCCGAGCGTTATCAGGAGGTGCTGGCGCTCCTGCGGGCCAACGGTGGCAACGCCTCCGGGTGCGGGATCGCAGCCGTCGACCACCGCGGCGACGTCCATCCTGATCAGTTCTGGCAGCACCACACCTTCGGGAACGTACGCAGAAGGACCTTCGGGGAGATCTGGACCGATCTATCCGATCCGCTGATGGCTAGCCTCAAGGACCGCAAGCCGCTGCTTCACGGGCGCTGCGCCGAGTGCCGGTATCTCGATCTATGTAATGGCAACTTCCGCGTGCGCGCCCTGGCCGTCCACGGCGACGTGTGGGCACCGGATCCCGCCTGTTACCTCACTGACGAGGAAATTCGGCAGTGATCGCAGGCCATCTATTTCAGCAAGGAGACAACTTCCTATGAGTCCATTTCCCCAATACCGGCCTCGGCGGCTCCGCATCAACTCGACCCTGCGCCGTATGGTGCGCGAGACCAAGCTCTCGGCGTCGGACTTCGTCTATCCCCTGTTCGTGTGCCACGGAGAGGGTGTGAAACGGGAGATTCCCTCGATGCCGGGAAACTTCCATTGGTCGATCGATCTGCTTGCTAAGGAGGCGGCTGAGATTGCCGCGCTGGGGATCCCGGGCGTGGTTCTGTTCGGGCTGCCGGCCAGCAAGGACCCCGTTGGTCAGGAGAATTTCGCGTCGCAGGGGGTCATCCAACAGGCGATCCGGGCCGTCAAGGAGGACGTGCCGGATCTGCTCGTGATCACCGACATCTGCCTGTGCGAGTACACGAGTCACGGCCACTGCGGGCTGATCAAGGGTCAGGAATGGGGCGATCCCGACGTCCTGCACCAAAGTCTGGGGCTTCCCGAGGGCTACGTCCTCAACGACGAGACGCTGGAGATCCTGGCAGAGGTGGCCGTCTCCCACGCTGAGGCCGGTGCCGATATCGTGGCTCCCTCGGGGATGATCGATGGGATGGTCGGCGCGATGCGCAGCGCTCTGGACGCGGCCGGGTATGCCCACATCGCCATCCTCTCCTATGCTGCCAAGTACGCCTCCAGCTTCTACGGGCCTTTCCGGGACGCGTGTCAGTCGCCGCCCCAGTTTGGCGACCGCCGCAGCCACCAGATGGATCCGCCTAACGCCCGCGAGGCGCTGCGTGAGGTGGCACTGGACATCGAGGAGGGCGCCGACATCGTCATGGTCAAGCCGGCGCTGCCCTATTTGGACGTCATCCGGCGAGTGCGTGATACCTTCGATTACCCCGTGGCGGCCTACAGCGTCAGTGGCGAATATGCGATGATCAAAGCGGCGGCCCAGAGGGGTTGGATCAACGAGCGCGGTGTGGCGATGGAGGCGCTGACATCCATCAAACGCGCCGGCGCTGATGTGATCCTTACGTATTGGGCCAAGGACGCGGCTCGCTGGCTGAGGGAGGACGCGTAGGCTATGGGACACCCCGTCCCACATGCGGCCCAGGGACCTGTGCCCCGCGTCATTGCTTGGGAATCGACCCAGGCCTGCAACCTGGTCTGCCAGCACTGCCGCGCCAGCGCTCAGCAGGAGCCGTCGTCCGATGAGCTGAGTACCGTCGAGGTGCTGCAACTCATCGATCAGATTGCTGCTCTTTCCAAGC
>SKQX01000108.1 GCA_007118795.1 Thermoflexales bacterium
CAGGACGGCGTACAGGAAGTAGCCGGGAATCCCGAGGAGCACGGCCCAAAGGACGGCGAACCAGGGTATGGTGAGATCCTCCACGCTGAGGGCTCCGAAGAGAGCCAACCCCAACCCGGCCGCGGCCCCCAGCATCCAGACGCCGATCTGGGTTATGGTCAACAGCGTCATCCCCAGCACCTTCCCCGTGACCAGCTCGCGAGGGGAGAGGGAGGTGATCACCATCTCCATCGCTCGCTGCTCCTTCTCCTGCACCACGGCGGAACCCATCTGGTCCGTGGTGGTCATGACGGTGAAGACGAAGACGAGAGCCAGGAATGCCGGGACGGCGATGCGGATGATCAGGCCCGGGCCAGGCGCAACCCTTTCTCCAGTCTCCAAGCTCATAAAGGTCACATCAGAGGGGTTCCCCAGGCGAGCCCGCTGCCACTCCGGCACGTCGGGGAGCAGGGCTTCGCGCATGAACTGCGACAGTCCGCTGCGCAGATCGCGGCCAGGGCTCGTCTCCCCGTGGAAGGCGGGGCGCCCCCCCTCGAAGTAGTTCTGGGGGATGACGAGATATCCATCGATATCGCCGCGGGCGAGGGCCTGTTCAGCCGCGCTAACCTGGGCGTAGCTCACCAGATGGAGCGCTTCGTCGTTCACGGTCACCACCTCCACCGGCGCCAGCTGCTCGGTCTCGTCCACGTACCCCACCCGCGGCAGCTCCGCGCGCCTCTGCATAATGAAGGGAATGGCCCCCGCGATCACCATAAGGACCGGTATGCCCAGGGTCAGGAACAGGAACGTGCCGGACCGGACCCGCTGGCGATAGGTGGTCTGGGCTACGAGCCAGGCCTTTCTCATGTCTGCTCTACCCCATCGTCCCAGGAGACCTCCCGGCCCACGACCTGGACGAAGATATCCTCCAGCGACGCCTGCACCCGCTCGAAGCGCTCCACCGTCACCTCCGGCATGGTGACCAGGGTCTGGAGCAGCGTCTCAGGTTGCACGCCCTCCGTCAGCGTCATGTGGTAGCCACCGTTGTGGGGGATCAACCGTTCGACGCCTGGGACCTCGTCGAGGTGGCCCGTCAGATCGACCTCGACGGCATTCGTGGCGAACTGCTTCCGCACGTCATCTAGAGGACCATAGAGCACCTGCTTCCCCCGGTCCATGAGGAGAATGCGCTCGCACATCTCCTCCACCCGGTGCATCTGATGGGTGCTCATGACGATGGCCGTACCCTGATCCCGCATGCGGAGAAGCAGGTCCTTGATGATCCGCGTATTGATCGGATCGAGGCCGCTGAAGGGCTCGTCGACGATCAGTAGCTGCGGCTCGTGCATGGTGCCGGCGACGAACTGGGCCTTCTGGTTCATACCCTGGCTCAGCGCCTCGATCTTACGATCGTGGGCATCCCAGAGGTCCACTTCCCGCAGGTAGGTCTCGGCTCGATCCCGTGCCCTCTGCCGCGACAGCCCCTTGAGCTGGCCCAGGAAGAGAAGGGTATCGAGCAGGGTCATATCATCATAGAGCCCCCGCTCCTCGGGCAGGTAGCCGATGCGGGATTTCTTCTCCTCGGTCATCGGACCGCCGAGCACGCTGATCACCCCGGCGTTCGGCTTGATGATGTCGAGGGCCATACGAATGGTGGTGGTCTTTCCGGCACCATTGGGCCCCAGGAGGCCGAAGATCTCGCCCGGGTAGACGCGGAAGGAGATATTATCCACTGCCCGCACCGTGGCATACGTCTTCGACACGTCGCGGAGATCGAGAGCAGCGGTTCCGTTCACTGGCTCCTCCATTTCACTCTCCCGGCTCGCGTCCTAGCGCGAAGCCCTACTCATGCCGCAGCGTCCAACGGCCGGCGCGCTGCAGTGCACACCGACAAGAGGTGTGCAGTCCCGTTTCGATCCGAACGAGCAGATTGTCGCCCTGATCATCTGCCGCCAGTATTCTACCCCGAGATCAGGTCTCCAGATGCTGGGATCCGTTGGAGTCCCTCTGTCACTGGTGGGCCGAGGGTTGGAGTTTCGCCGCAGCCACGGGTCCGATAGGGCACGGACACCGCGACGGTCTCCGCGCCCGCGCAGCCGGCGACGCGGGTCACAGACCCGCTGGGAGCAAGCGGGACGTGGGGCGGACATCGGCGTTGCGCTGGCACCGCGGGTCACAGACCCGCTGGGAGCAGGTGGGGTGCGGGGCGGTCACGACGGCTCCAATAGCGCTCGGCCTGCGCCACCACGTCTACTGTGGCGTCGCGACCGGCCCCTCCAGAACCGGCCCCAGCCCCGTCCAGCGCCTCCAGGCCAGGGTCCACAGGGTGGAGAAATAGGCGGTGACGATGCCCTGGACGAGGATCAGCAGCGGCCAGAGGAGGCAGCAGACCGCCATCACTATGCCGGGCAGGATGCCCACGATGGCGACGCCGACAGCGATGGCGAGCTGAATCAGGAACAGGACGAAGGCCGAACCGAAGTTGTCCAGCACAACCCGCGCCCCCCGGCGGTAGGAACCAAAGACGCCGGTGTCCTCCAGCATACAGGCCCGGTTGGCCATGGCCTCCAAGAAACCAAGGATGACGGCGATGGGGACCAGGATACAGGCCAGAACCCCGGCGATGGCAGCGAGGATGGAAACATTGGCCCGGGCTGCAGCAGCGGGGGCCGGCAAATAAAGCGCCAGGGCGGCCAGGACGGCAAGGATGACCAAGAGCAGTACCGGGATGGCGGGCAACAGGGCGATACCCACCAGGCGCCAGCCCTTGCGCCAGCCGGCCTCCCACGCCTGACCGAAGCTGGAGAGACCCCCTCCGTCGATGGTATCCACGGAGGCGATGAGTCCACCCCGGGAGATGACCGCCACGACCCAGAGCGCCACCACCACCACAACAATGATAAGCGCGACGATGACTCCGATCACCCCGACGACGGGGGGGATGACCCCCGGCGTCGGAAACTCCGGAATGCGGAACTCGTCCGGGGCAGGCAGATCGAACCTGAAGCCGGTTCCGGTGGCGGCGCCACCGCCACCGCCCGTACCGCTGCCCAGACCGGCCAGCACGCCCAGAAGAATCAGGTACTTATGGGCCCAGATGATGTCCCAAGCCCGTCTCAATACCCTTCCGTAGTCCATTGTGTCCTCCTTCGTGTTCGTTGATGCATGGATGTCGTCCGCCCCCTTCAACTGCGAAGCACGCGGCGGCCAAGCGATAGTATACTAGAACCGTACGGAAAGCACACCCGCCGACCGGGCGGGTCCGATCCTAGACGGACCGGCAGGATCCGCCCTGGCCGATGGACCAGGGGGGCTGCCACGAACTGCCACGGCAGTTCCGATACCCCGAACGAATGTGCCCGCTGGGATGGCGCGATCACTCGACGCCAGTCAGCAGCCAGGTCACCATGTCGTCATCGTAGGCCACCAGGGTGTGAGGTGGGTCCACCATATACCAGGCCGTGTACGTGTCGCCCACGGTCACCCGCCAGGTGACGAAATCCCCGGCGGGCGTGGATACCTGCTCGGCCGTGCGGACCACCACGACGGTATCCTCCGTGGCCGGCGCCCGATCATCGATCTCCTCGATCCGTCGATAGGGCCAGATCAGGGTAACCTCGGCCGTGTACAGCAGGTCGAAGGGAAGGGCCGATCCCCTCCAGGGCCATTCACCCACCATGAGAGGCGAGATGACCCCGCCGCCCACCAGGAACTCGTCATCTACCTGGCATGGATCCTCCCTGGGCATGGGGTAGGTGGGGGCGTTGGCCTCATCAAGATCGTAGCAGTACTCGAATCGTTCGTCCAGCTCTAGCCCTTCCGCCGAAACTACCATTCGACCGTCCTCCACCACGGCCCTGATGGTGAGCTGATCAGGTCCCTCGAGGAAGGTCCCCGTCAACTCGGCCGCCACCGGCGCCAGGGCCTGCCGATCCCACTGCACGGTGTGGTGCTGGGACATCGCCGGTTGAGAGAAGTACCCGAAGGGCGCATCGGCCTCATACGCCGACTGCTCCATGGAGCAGCTCAGCAGTAGAGAATCCGGATCGGGGACCAGGGAGCACTCAGCCTCCCCCACCCTCTCATCGACAG
>SKQX01000099.1 GCA_007118795.1 Thermoflexales bacterium
AGCACCTGGGCTTCGCTCTGAAACTGGATGCGCAGGTCGGCAAGCCTCCGGGGATCGAGGCCGGGCTGAGGCACCATCTCCTTGACTGCGACGGGGACGTCGAGGCGCGAGTCCCAGGCAGTGTAGACGGCTCCCATGCCGCCATGGCCGAGGGCGGCATGGATCCGGTAGCGACCCTGAAGCAAGGTTCCTAGTTCCAGTCCCATGGCTCACCCGGCTTCCCTGTTCTCAGCGCAGGCATCGTTTGGGCGCACGGAGAAGGTGCGGAAGCCGCGGGCCGGGCGGGCGAGGTGCCAGGCATCAGGGCGGGCGAGGTGCAATGCACCTGGTAGGTGCAACGCACCGGATGGGAGTGAGGCACCGGATGGGGGCGGGGCATCAGAGCCGTCGAGGTGCAATGCACCTGGTAGGTGCAATGCACCGAATGGGTGCAACGCACCGGGCGGGGCAGCCGGGCGGCGGGTGGCTATTGCTGCTCTTCCCACCATTGACGCCAGGCCTCCACATCCATGCCGAAGTCCTGGGCCGTGATGGCCCTCAGCGCCTCCAGGGCCCCCTGCTGGACGGCCGGGTCGCCATCCGTCAAGGCCCCGAGCAGGACCGGCACGGCCTCCATAGCCTGCGGACCGATGACGCGCAGTATCTCGGCCACCGTGGCCTGCACCGCGGGGTCGGGGTTGCTCATGGCCTCCACCAAGAGCGGGAGGGCCGAGCGAATCTGCGGGGCCAGCGTGCGCACGGCCTCTCCTACGGCGGCCCGCACCTCGGGGTTGGGGTCCGAAAGGGCCGCCATGAGGGCCGGAAGAGCCTGCTCGGCCTGGGGCCCCATGGCGGCGAGCTGCTCGGCGGCGGCCCGCCGGGTCTCCTCATCCCCCTCAACCAAGGCCCGCACCAGCTGCTCAATCTGCTCGGCGCTGATGAGGGGCGTGGGCGAAGGGGGCGGCGGCGGCAAGGGCGTCGCGGTGGGGGTACTCGTGGGTCTCAGAGTGGCCGTGGGCACGGGCGTATCGGTGGGCTCCGCGAGCACCACGGGCGTATTGGTGACGTCGGGCTCCGGCGTCGACGTGGGGGCCAGCGCCGTCGGCTCAGGTTCTGCGCCCCCACAGGAAAGGAGCAGAATCGTGACCAAGACCAGTAGGGACAACGTCTTCATAGGAATCTCCTCTACGAGTTGAACGTCCCGGCAGAAACATGGTCGTCGATCAGGACGTCAGTGCGACGCAGCGCAGCCCTAAGGGCTGGCAAGTCATCCATCCGCATCCGACCCTTCTGGCGTGTCGACGGGCGCGACGTCGATGGTGACGGGAGTCAGCGTGGGCGCGACGATGGACGGGGGCGTATTGGTCGGCGCAGCCCGGACCTCCAGCGTGCGCCGATCGCTGTCCAGGATGAGCCTATCTCCGCTCCAGACCTCGACCCACCACTCGTACGCTCCAGGCTCAAGGGCCACGAGACACGACTCCTGATCCAGCCGGCAGACGGTCTCGAAGCCGGGACGGTTGGTATGGACCACGAAGGTGAACAACTGCGGGAGGGTGCCGATGAAGCTCCAGCGGAAGTTGACCTGCTCCCCGGAGTCGAAGGTAGCTCCGTCGCGCGGCTCCAGAAGGTTGAACCCGACGCGGGGCGTGGCGGTGGATTCGCCGCTGACCCCGGGAGTCACCGTGGGCACCAGCGAGGCGACCGGCTCTGTGGCACTGGCCACCTCGGTCGCCATCGGGGTGGGCGTCTCGGCGGTGGGAGCCAAGCCCGGGGCGAATAGGAATACCCCAGCCGCCACGCCGGCGAGGATGAGGACGATACCCACCACCAGGAGCACCAGCATCCCCCGGGACAACCCCGAACGCGACGCCGCGGACACCGGGGCAGCTGTCGGCCTCTCCTGCGTCTCGGCGGCAGCTGACTGGTGTGGGTCCGCAGCCAGTCCCCGTTGCTCGCCAGTTCCCGGCTGCGACGCTGCAGCTTCGTCCTCCGCCCCTGCCCCCTTATCCTGCACCGCGGACATGGCCTGTGCCGTTGCCGGCACCTGCTGCGAAGCCGCTGCCAACTGCTGGGTTGTGGCAGCGGCATTGGGCCTCGCAGCCGCAGTAGCGGAGGCGGGCGCCGCCTGCACGACCAGGGCGCTGATGTTGTCGCTGCCGCCCCGGTCCCTGGCCAGGGCGATGAGCATATCCACGGCCTCCTGAGACGTCGACTGGCGCAGGATCCCCTCGATCTCGTGATCCGGCACGTACTCGGACAACCCGTCGCTGCACAGCAGGAGCACGTCGCCGGGACTGAGCTTCCCGCCGTAGGTGTCGACGTCGACCTCCGGTTTGGGGCCCAGGGCCCGGGTGACCACGTTCCGCCGGGGGTGCGCGCGGGCCTCCTCTCGGGTGAGGACGCCGGCCCGGATCTGCTCCTCGACGAAGGAGTGGTCCCGCGTGACCTGTCGCAGGTTGCCGTTGCGGAGCAGATAGGCCCGGCTGTCACCGACGTTGGCCAGCACGAGCTCGGGCCCCCGGGCCACAGCCGCCACCACCGTGGTGCCCATCCCCACCTGGCCGATGGACGCCTGAGCGCGTTCATAGATCACGGCGTTGGCCTTCTGGATGGCACGGACGAGGGCCGGGGCCACCTGGGGGTCGGGGTCGCGGTAGTACTCGTGGGAGATGGTCTGCACCGCGGTCTCGCTGGCCACCTCCCCCGCCTGGTGCCCGCCCATGCCGTCGGCGACGACGAACAAGAGCCCCTTCCGCCGTCGCTGCTCGGGGTCCGGCGGGTTGTAGGCCTCGACGAAATCCTCGTTGTGCTCGCGCTGGCAGCCGACGTCGGTGCCCTTGGCGAAGATCAGGCGAATCGATTCGGGTTGTGCGTTTTCAGTGGGCATAGCGTGTTCCTTGCGGCAGCATGCGAAGCGCGGCGCTCAGCTCTAGGACGGGTCGCAGGCCCCAGCCCTTCAGACGTCAGCAGCACTATAGAGCGATGAAGCCTCCTCACGGTCCTCCCGGACTATCTGCGGTCCACCCGGAGGTTGTACGCGCCGCTCGAGGTTCCGGGACCGCGGTTGACGAGGACGAAGTAGCTCTTCGCGGGGTCAAGGCTGCAGTCCTTCCACTTGTCCTCGTGACCCGGCGTGCCTATATGACAGGCAATCGGATAGCCGGCGGCGTTCTCGTAGATCATCGCATCCCAGTTCGTGCCGGTGGGCAGGGCGAACAGACGCAATCGTATGTTGCTGGCACCCCGCAGGTCGAGGGTGTAGTAGTCGCGCTGATCGAGCGCGCTGAAGGAGCTGTTGCAGGTGGCATCCACGGTGGTGAAACCGGGGTTATCGAGCGAGTCTGGTTCTCTCGGGATACACCTTGGTCCGGGATCTACCGGGATCTGGCGCTGAAGGACGGGCAGGTAGACAGCTGAGTCGCCCGGATCGTAGCAGAGGGTCACCTGGATGTCGTCGAGCCAGATCACCTGATACGGTGCTTCCTGGTCAGTCCTGTGATTGAGCACGAAGGCCAGCGGCTTCCCCGACGCGGCAGCGATCTGCATCGGGTCGTCCTTTGGAGTCAAGTGCCACCATCGGTTGTCCCAGCCAGCCGGGCTGTCACCGATGGACGCCGAGGCCACCAGCTCATCCAGGTATCCCTCGGGGGTCAACGTCCAGAGGCTCGACCAGGCGTAATCGTTAGCGTTCGCGTCCTGGTACAGTCTGCTGTAATCGAATCGGATGTAGGTCAAGTTGGGGAATCCCCAGAACCCTTGCCCAAAGGCATCGTAGTCCATCTCGGACAAGGGGTCGATGTAGGTCTCTTCCCAGGGATACTCATCGAGCATGACCAGAGAGTGACGGGGAGACACGTAGTATTCGGTGTCGTAGTAGATGTTGGGAAATATCACGGACCAGTGCTCTATGGACCCGGTTCCATCTCCGAACTCGACTACGTCGAGTTGGGGGTTACGCAGCATATAGTAACATATCTCATTGGCGCCGGACTGGGCCACGACGCCGGCGGGTGCTCTCCGGTGGGGACCCTGAACGTCGAAGCGCATCCCCGTCTCGCGGAGGGCATCCG
>SKQX01000260.1 GCA_007118795.1 Thermoflexales bacterium
AAACCTCCTTGCCAGCCCCCGCCGTCGACTAGAGCTGGCGGTCCCGCGTCTCGAAACAGGGGATGCAATAGGGCTGACCCCCCAACAAGCGGACCCGCGTCTCCATCACCGACTCGCCACAGCCGGCGCAGGTCATGGATTCGTAGAGGCGCGCGCGCTCCGGCACGGCGGGCTCAACGGCCTGCACCTCGAAGAGCTGCTCGGCCGGTGCCGCCAGGATGGCGTCCAATCGCTCCTGGCGCCAGCGCTGAACGTGCTGTTGGTCTGCCTCGCTGCCTCTTCCCTCCCGCACCCGTTGGAGCACCGGTTCGCGCTCCGGGTCGGGTGGCCCCCAGGCATCCGGCCGGGCCACGATGCGGATCGCCTTCCCGTCGGAGCGCCGCACGAAGGTGAAGGCGTTCTTACCGTAATCGCAGTGGATCAGGTTGCCCTTGCCGAAGGTGCAGCCGGTGAGGTACTGGATGGCGTCCACGGCGCACATATCGGTCTCGACCATCGCCACGACCTCTTCATCCTCGGCGTGGGGACCGATCCACTGGAGTGCCAGCTCCGCGACCCGGATCCCTATCGCCAGGCCGGGGCACATATGCCCGTGAAATCGCCGGGCACCTTGGATATCCATCATGTCGTCTCTCTCCATGGCTATATCTGGCTTTGTCTGACTGATCGACGGATCTTGCCCGCCGCAACAAGCCCTGATCCTATGCGCCCCGATGGGTCCTCGCCCCGTTCAGCCGGGCAGGGGCATCCCATCGCGCGAGCCGCTGCGGCAGGAGTCACGATCCCGCGCCAGCGCGCGTGCGGGTAACTGACGGGTGCCTGGACGGTGTGGTCGTAGTCCACGGCGCTGCGTTGCCGGATCGGCTCGACCCGGTCGGCGTCGATCTGGCGGCAGATGGCTGTCCTGCTGAGCATCCCGGCCTCCGACTCACACGTGACGCCCGCGCTCGTTCCACACCAGGGCCGCGCGGCTGCGCTGGTAGATGCCAAGTTGTCCCTCGCGCCGCTCGGTCAAAGGTAACAGGGCCTGGCGCAGGATCGGGCCCTGGCTCTCCGGCAGGTGGAAACGACGCCGCCACCGCTCGACCAGCGCCTCTTCCGAGTCGTACACGTGATTGTAGGTCGTCCAAAGCATTTCTACGTCTGGGTAGATGCCCATCTCCACCAGCAGCGGGTAGAAGTACTGCACCTGGGGTGGGGCGACTCGTTCCTGGCCCACAAACCGCCGGTGCAGCGCTCGCTCCCACTCCCGGGGCTCGCCGCTGCCCATCAGGGCGACCACGTGGGTCGCCAGCTCCACCAGCCTGCGCATCACCACGTCCATCGCCTCCACATCGTAGAGCGAGTAGGAGGCGAAGGCCAGGTCGAAGGGGCCGGCCAGGGTCTCCAACGCGTCCTCAATCGGTTGGGGAACTACCTCGACGTTGTCGATGCCTGCCCGGGCCAGGTTGCGCCTCAGCACGGCGCGCATGGCGGCCGAAGGTTCCACGGCGACCACCTGCTCCACGGCGCGGGCCAGCGGCAGGGTGAACGCGCCAGTGCCGGGCCCGATCTCCACCACCCGGCTCGTGGGATCCAGAACCTCGAGCAGGCGGGGGAGTACCTGATCCACGTAGTCGTTGGTTCGCACCCAGTCGTCGAACCATTCCGCCGCCCGCCCCCAGGCCTGATTCGCGCTCTCCAGCCGCGCCTCACGACACGCCACTACCTGGGCCTGCCAGTCCCGCAAGGCTCTCATTCGTTACCTCTCCCGTACGGAGTCCTCGCCGTCGGCGGGGAACTTGGGCGTGCCGGTCTCCCGGGTGCCGCAGCCGAGGAGCAAAGCCGACGGCCGGACAGCCCCAACCAGCAGACTCACGGGTGCCTTGTTCACGGTCCTCTGTCCTTGAGTTAATGCCAGTTTGTGGTATTGCAATGGGACGCAACAAGATGATAGCACACAGCCGCAGTTCTGGCAAACTGTGAGTTGTGTCTGGCGTGCTGTGAGGGTATCCCGATCAGTTGCCGCTGTCGGCGTAGGCCGCGCACAACGACAGCGGGGAGGCGAGATCGTGAGGGCGAGCCGTGCGGCACGATGGGCGACTTTGGCTCACCGTGCTGTACCGGGGGCGACTCAGGGCACGGGTTCCACCGACTGGGGCGCGGGCTGAAGCCGGGCGGTGGTGCGGAGAAAGACTAGAAGTTCTGTTCCAGGTCCATTCCAGCGTAGAGGTGAGCCACGGCCTCCCCATACCCGTTGAAGAGCTCGGTCTCCCGCTGGCGTCCTGTGCCGATGACCCGCTCGGTGGGCTGGGACGCGATGGGCGGGGAGAGGTTGGGGTTGACGTTGGCGTAGAAGCCGTACCTGCTCGGGGCCGCGGTCACCCAGGTCGAGACGGGCATGTCGGCGGTCAGGTCGATCTTGACGATGGACTTGAGGCTCTTGAAGCCGTATTTCCAGGGCGCCACCAGCCGCACCGGCGCTCCGTTCTGCGGCGGCAGCTGCTTTCCATACAGCCCCGTGGCCAGGATGGTCAGGTCGTGCATGGCCTCGTCCAGCCGCAGACCCTCGACGTAGGGCCAGTCGAGCACGCTGGTCTTCTGCCCCGGCATCTGCTCGGGGTCGTAGAGGGTCTCGAAGCGGACGAACCGGGCCTCCGAGGTCGGGTCCACTGCTTCGAGCAGTCTGGAGAGGGGGAAGCCGGTCCAGGGGATGACCATGGACCAGCCCTCCACGCAGCGCATCCGGTAGATCCGCTCCTGCTGCTGGTAGGCCAGGATCTCCTCCAGGGTGAAGGTGCGGGGGGAGTGGACCAGCCCGCCTACCTCGACCTCCCAGGGGGAGGTCCTGAAGTCTTCAGCCAGCTCCGCCGCCTCTGTCTTCGACAGGCTGAACTCGTAGAAGTTGACGAAGCCGGTGACGTCGTCGTAGGGCGTCAACGTGTCCTCCAACGGGTCCGGGGTCGCGGCCGGTCCGGTGGCCGGGGTTGCGGATGACAAGGGCGATGCCCCTCGCTCCCGGTCACCGCTGCAGGCAGCCAGGAACGAGGCCGCCGCCAGGGCTCCCATGCCTTTGATGAGCTGCCGACGGTTGAGGTATACGTGCTCCGGGGTGATCTCGGAGGGATCGATCTTTCCCATGGTCTTCCTTTCCGCTGCTGGTCGCCCGGTAGGCGTGGGCCAGTTGCTCGTGACGGGTGTCTGGTGGGGTGAAGTATGCCACGAATGCAGTCGGACGGCAAGGGAGTGGCTGTACGAGGCTGCTTGTTGACCGCAGGCGGCCGGGCTGGGGCGGTGCGGGGTCTCTCAGCGAGGGCTGATGCTGGATTATGCGCCGGTGGGGACAGGTGCCGGTGAGGAGGCCGCCTGACGGCGGTCGGCGGATTGGTGAATCCGTCGGGAGCGGGGTGTGGGGGGAGGGTGGGGTGGAGAAGTGAGGATGAAACCAGTCGGGAGGCCAGGCGCGGGAACAAGAGTCACTGACTCAGCTCGTAGCTGAGCCCGGTGAACGGTCGTGCCGTTTCCCGTCGTTTTCAGTGACTCAGTAATCCAGGAGCCCCACGAGACGCCGGAGCTATTCCCGTTCAAGCACCTGCACGACGTTCTCGTAGCTCAGGACCGTGGGGTCCTCCCTGGGTTCCAGGAAGGGCCGCACATCGGCTACGATCCGGTCCCATGATCCCTCTTCCAGTCGATCACGGACCGCGGCCTGCCAGTTGCCCTCTGTCAGCACGGGTCCCTCCCAGTCCGTCTGCTCCAGCGCGTTGTTCAGCATGGCCAGATTCGGCGCGGGCCAGTCGGGATCACTCAAGAACCAGAGCAGGTCGTATACGTCGCGCCCTTTGAGATAGGGACGCTGCAGGATGGCGTGGAGCTTGCCGGCCACCAGCGACGGTCGGTCGTGGTGCTGGAGATGGAGGATCACGTGCCGGCGCACGACGGTGGTGGCCAGCCCTGCCCCGGTCGGCGGGTTGGTGTCGACCTCGATCTTGACTGCGAGCACCTGCTTCCTGTGGGGCGAGAGTCCCAGGTCGGAGAGAAGCCCCCGGAATCGCACCAGCCCGCTGTGGA
>SKQX01000029.1 GCA_007118795.1 Thermoflexales bacterium
GATGCAGCGGGGCACGCTCTACCACGACATTATGGAACAGATCTACCAGGCTGTCGAGGATCCCGCCGATCTGGAGCAGTTGCTGGCCGCGTTGCCCGACGCGGCCGCCGCGGTGCTGGATCAGGCGCCGGAGCGGTTAGGCTTCCGGGTGACGGCGTGGTGGGCCGAGACGCGGCGGGAGATGGAGGAGGACGTGCGGCGCTCTCTAGAGGCCCTGCACGAGAGCGAGCTGTGGCAGGGATTCGTGCCCATCCGTTACGAGGCCGCCTTCGGGCTGTGGGGCAAGCCGCCTCTGGTGGTCTGGGATTCCGGCATGGACGATGGTTTCGTGCTCCGGGGCATCATCGATCGCGTCGACCGGGATGGTGGGGGGCACGTGCGCATCATCGACTACAAGACGGCCGGGCCGTGGCAGTACGGGAGCGGGACGCTCCGCAGCGGGGACAAGATCCAGTTGCCGTTGTACGCCCTGGCCGCCCGGGATGCGCTGGGGCTGGGAGAGCCCGTGTCGGGGTTCTACTGGCACGTGTGTCATGCCGTGCCGAGCCCACTGAAGCTCGAGGACTTCGGCCCGGAAGACGCCATCCGGGTGGCCCTGGCCCACGCCTGGGAGGCGATCCACGGGGCCCGGGAGGGCCGATTCGCGCCGACGACACCCCGGGGCGGGTGCCCTTCCTATTGCCCGGCGGCTCCGTTCTGCTGGCACTACCGGCGAGGTTACGGAGGGTAATCCAAATGTCCCGGGACCTCCATCCCATCGTCGTCCAACTGAAGCCGAACCCGGAGCAGCGGCCGGCGGTGGAGACGCGCTGTCACGATGTGGTGGTGACCGCCGGAGCGGGCACGGGGAAGACCCGCACGCTGGTCGCGCGCTACCTCTCTTTGCTGGCCGAGGGACTGGCGGAGGAGACGGGGCGGCCAGGTCCCCCGGATAGCCGCGGGATGGACTCGGGCCGCGTGCGAGCCGTTGTGGCCATCACCTTCACGCGCAAGGCCGCCCGGGAGATGCGGAGCCGGGTCCGCGCCGAGGTCCAGTGCTACCTGGCGGGCGGGGATATGGGTGCCGGAGAACGGGAGCACTGGCAGGAGATCTACGCTGAGCTGGATGCCGCGCGCATTGGGACAATCCACAGCCTGTGCAGCGAGATCCTGCGCGCGCACCCGGCGGAGGCGAACGTCGATCCCCGGTTCCGCGTGCTGGAGGAGGGGCAGCTGGGTCTTCTGCGCCAGGATGTGCTGGACGAGGCCCTGGCGTGGGCGGCCGACGATCCCGAGGTGGCTGCCCTCTTCAGCCTCCTGGGCGGTGCTCGGGCGCTACGGGGCGTGGTGGAGAAGCTCTTGGCGCAGCGGCTGGACGCGACAGCGGCGTTCGGGGCGGTGGAGGATGACCCGCTCCCCGTCTGGCGCGAGGTCCTCAGGCAGCGCAGGGGGGTGCGGCTAAGACAGCTGATTGGAGACGCGGCCTTCCGGGAGGCCGTCGACGTGCTGTGCGACAGCGAGCCCACGGACGGTGAGGATGCCATGGCGGTGCAGCGGCGACGGGCGTTGCGGGCCATCGCTGAGGCGAACAGGTGTGCAGCGGCCGAGGGGATCGACGGCACCCATCCCGATCACCCTCCTGGCGCTACCGAGGCCCTGGCTATCGGGAGGTACCGGATGGAGCAGCAGATCGCTGCCCTTTCCCAGCTGGACGATATCAGCCTGGTGGGTGGGAGCTATAAGGCATGGCGGGGCGGGAAGGCGGAACGCACGGCGGTGAAGGACGCACTACGCGCGCTGCGGGGGCTCTGGCGGGACTACGCCGATTTTCTCTCCCTCGAGCTGAATCCTCGCGACGAGGTCCTGGCGCAGAGCCTGCCTGGCCTGCGGGTCCTGTTCCGCTTCGCGTGCGAGCGCTACCGGGCGGCCAAGGAGAACGAGCGGGCGCTGGACTTCGACGATCTCGAGGCCGGTGCTCTGAGACTCTTCCGGGACCATCCCACGGTGCGAGCGCGCTGGCAGAGCGAGGTCGCCGCGATCCTGGTCGACGAGTTCCAGGACACGAATCAGCGCCAACGGGATCTGGTGCGGTTCCTGGCCGGAGACGCTGGGTCCACCCCCGCACCCGGGCGTCTCTTCATCGTCGGCGATGCCAAGCAGTCGATCTACCGGTTTCGGGGCGCCGACGTGACCGTTTTCCGTGAGGAGCGCGAGGCCATCGCCCGGGCCGGTGGGCGCAGTGTCGAGCTGAGGACTTCCTATCGCGCGCACCGGGGGCTCGTGGAGGCGCTGAACGATCTGCTCAGGCCCGTGTTGGGCGAGGAGGCCGATCCCTACCTCCCGTGGGCCGAGCCCTTCGCCCCCATCGCGCCCCACCGCCAGGACCCCGCCCCCGGAGTCGAGGCCCCCTACGTCGAGTTCCATTTGACCGTGGGCAGCAAGAGCGCCGGGGGTCTCGATCGAGCGGCCCGGGCCCTGGTGGCCCGCGTGGCTGAGCTGGTGACGGCGAGTGAAGGCGTCGATGGCCTGTGCTACGATGATGTCGCCATCCTCTGCCGTTCCTCCACCTCCTTCGAAACCTACGAGGATGCGCTGGACGAGGCCGGTCTGCCCTACGTGACGGTGGCGGGGCGCGGGTTCTACGACCGGCCGGAGATCCGCGATCTGCTCAACGGGCTCCGGGCCCTGGCCGATCCGACGGACGATCTGGCTCTGGTGGGGCTGCTGCGCTCGCCCGCCGTGGCGCTCTCCGACATCGCCATCTACCGCCTCGTGTCGGCTCGCGACGCGGAGTCGGCCGCCGGCGATTACGTAGAGCCACTGTGGGACGTGCTGCGTCGGGGTGGTGGGGAGCTCGACGCCCTCGCTGAGCAGCGGGCGGCCCGGGCTGTTGCTTTGGTGCATGAGCTGCACACCATGGCGGGGCGTACGGTGGTGGGCGATCTTCTGAAGGCGTTCTTGGATGCGACTGGCTACCGTGCGGCGCTCCTCAAGGCGGAGCAGCAGCGGGCGGTGCGCAACGTCGACAAGTTGCTGGGCGACGCCCATGCCAGCGGCCTGGTCGGAGTGGGCGCGTTTCTCGAGTATCTGAGCGGGCTGCAGGTCAGCAGTGCCCGGGAGGGCGAGGCTCGCGCCGAGGCCGGGGGCGCGGTGCAGATTATGAGCGTCCATCAGGCGAAGGGGCTCCAGTTCCCGGTGGTGGTACTGGGTGACGCGACCTGGAGCCGGGGCCGGCGCGGGGGTGGCCTGCTGCTGGATGCCGATCTCGGTGTGGTGCTGCCCATGGAGGATCCGGATGGGGAGCAGAAGGCCGCTGTCTACCATCTGGCCGAGGCGCGGGAGGCGGATCAAGGGGCCGCTGAGTCCGACCGGCTGCTCTACGTGGCCGCCACCCGCGTGCAGGAGAAGCTCTTGGTCAGCGGGTGTATCGGAGGCATCAGGAGAGATGGCACCCCCTACAGACTGGGCGGATGGCTGGGTCAGCTGGGCCGTCCCCTGGGTCTCCATGAGATGGAAATCCCGTATGAGGACGAGGGGAGCCTCGTCCACCGGCGGGAGCTGCGCAGTGGGGAGACGGGGGCCGTCTGCCTGATCTACGAACCAGGGTGCGTCCACCCCGATCCTGCTGTTTCGCTGTCTGAGGTAGCTGACTCGGCTGAAGTGACCATGCCTCCGCCCCTGCTGGAGCCGGTCGTGCCGGAGGAGGGGACGGCGCGGGAGGTGACGCAGCGGGTCTGGCCGGTAGTGCCGAGGGCGGCTCGCCCGAAGGCGCCTGCGCGGGTGGTGGGGGAGCTGGTGCACGAGGCGCTGGCCGCCTGGCGCCTGCCGGATAGCGTGGATGATCAGTCCTTTGACCGGTGGGTCTGGGCCCGGGCCCGGGCGGCGGGGTTGGTAGACGGGGAGCAGATCGCCCACGCCGTGCGCCGCAGCCGCCGGCTGCTGCTGCGCTTCCGGGGAAGTCGACTGTTCGAGATCCTTGACACGGCGGAACGGCGGCTCCACGAGGTCCCCTACACCGTGGAGGCGGGCGGTCGTGTCGA
>SKQX01000244.1 GCA_007118795.1 Thermoflexales bacterium
GCCCGCAAGGTGCATGGCGCGAACGCCGTGGCCCTGTTCTACCAGCCGGGATTCCGCAGCGCCTGGTACCAGGTGCAGAAGGGGGAGCAGTTGAACGAGCCTGGGGACACCAACCCGTTTCCTCAGGCCTTCGTGTTCATCTCAGGGGAGGGGTGGGCGAGGATCGGAGAGAAGACACTTGCCGTTCGGGCCGGAGAGGCCTACTTCGTCCCTCCCGGGTCTGATCACATCGTATGGACGGACGAGGAGGAGCCCGTGACGCTGCTCTGGCTGGCCTGGGGGGAAGGAGCTTGACCGGCACAGAGCGTAGGGTGCGGACCGGCTTGCCCGGGGCGCTTGGCTGACTTCCTTGATCTTGGGTGCCTGGGGGCGTCCGTGGACCAGTATCTGAAAGGTAGACCATGGGGGTAGTCGATGCTGAAACTCACCATCGCCCGCTTACTCTACGCGGTGAAGGGGCTGTTCGATGACCCCCTCGAGCTCTTCAAGGCTCTGGGCGTGGAGGCCGATGACTGGATCCTGGAGGTGGGATGTGCCGTTGGCTATCACACCGTTCCTCTGGCGACGATCGCCAGCGAGGGCAGGATCTACGCTGTCGATATCTGGGAAGAAGCCCTTGACCATCTGGAGACAAGGGCCGGTACAGCCCGCAACGTGGAGGTGATCCGCTGCAGTGCAGATACCCTAGAGTTTCCCCGGGCACATTTCGACAAGATCGTCTGTTTCGATACTCTGCATGAGCTGTCAGATCCCGGGCGGGCGCTGGCGAAGTGGGCAACCTTCCTGAAGCAGGACGGGAGGCTCCTCTACCGGGATCCAGCCGTACCCCCGGAGCGGATTCCATCGCTGTCAGAGGATCGGCTCCTTCCCTTGGAGATGGTGAGAGGGGTCGACGTGTTCGTGGCGGCACTACCCGAATGGGCGCACGGAGACCATCCCTGAGGTAAGGCGCGAGCTTCTCTGACTGAGTATGAGATGAGAAGACGTGTCGTCTGAAGGGGATCCGGGAGTGCACAAGATGGCCGCAACCGCAGTGGCTGTCTGAACAGCGGTCAACCATGGGCCTGAGTAGAATGCGGTCCATCGTCTGGTGAGTGGCTCGCGCCAGGAATGCCCAGAGCGCGGGGGGGTCAGGCGAGATCGAGTGTGCCACAGGAAGGAGCTAGGGATATGGAGTACCGTTTGGGCAGGTCGGAGCTGCGGGTTTCCGTCGTTGGTCTGGGGACCTTGCTGCTATCACCGGTACCGTCATCGGCGCGTCGTCGCTCCTCAACTCACCAAGGACGGCTAACGTGCCGAGGTCTTCTATGGGGCAGACACAACGGAGGCGTGGAATGGACAAGCCGATGGATGAGTACCTCAAACCTGGCGCAGCGGCAGAGATCCTTGACCTGACCGCCGAGGCAATCCGGGTTCGGGCACGGCGCGGCGAGCTTTGGGCTGTCAAGCGTGCCAGTGTTTGCTGGCTAGAACGCGAGGCAGTACTGGAGCTTCAGCGCAAGGCGGTTGGCGAGAATTGCTTTTATCCGACACTCGGCGTCGAATCGAAAGGAGCGGACGATGCAACCGAATGAGACACAGAACCACAAAGAGCAGAAGGGGTTGCTCAAGCGGCCTGTCACGATCTGGAAACTGACGCTCCCAGCGTGGCTACTCTTGGTACTTGGGGGCGTTTTTCTCTGCGTGGGAATCTATGCCATAGGCCCTGAGTCTCCTGATCTGCATGACGAAGCTGCCGATCCCGCTCCAGTGGATGCCCGGGTGCCGCCCCACACACCATCTCCCATGTTCGAGATCTTGCGTATCATAGAGGAGGCGTTAGGGGAGGTAGACAGTCACGCCAGAGTACAGACGATTGGTATGGAGGATGATGGGTGGATCAGCATTGAGTGGATCGTCGGTGACTACCCGAGGTTGATCCAACTCCAGCGCAAGGCCGAATCCGGGGTGAGATCTGTAGCTGAGGCACTCTGCGATGCGGGTTACTGCGATGGGTTGACTATGCGCGGTCTCAACATGAACGATAGAAAGCAGGTCGTGATTGTAGAATTCTCCCCGGAAACACTCGCAGAGATCGACTGGATAACCTTGCAGACAGAGGATATCTACGACGTCGCAGATTCGGTGTGGTTGAACCCGGAGTTTCCGGACTGACGCTGCCGTTGCAACGTCTTTTCTCCCTGAACCTTTGGGCAGGAACAACGAGCGCTCGATGTACGAAGACGGGCGGCGAGCGGCAGAGCTTGAAAAGTTGTTTGATTACCTGGACTAGGAAACGCGGTCCGTCGACTTAGCTTTGATGCGCCTTGTAGCTGCACTGTGTGAGGGTCGAAAGACCTCCGCGTACGGGCTACGCACACGACCGGAGGCATAGTCGAGGCTGACGACCTACTCGAGCTGACCGTTTGACCAGACGCTATCGACGGTTGGGAGTAGGAAGATGGCCATGCGCGTTGTGATCTGCGCGTGCGCTTCGGGTGACCACCGGGTCGAGGGAAGGCCGCAATCTCGACGGCCAACTAAGAATGTGTTGGCAGTCCGCGGAACGGCAAGACCATCAGGTCATCGCAGCACTCCCTTAGGACGACGGAGGGACAATCAACGCGGACATTCACCTACCACGTGAACCTACTGTGGCAGATGGCGGCAGATGGCTTGTTTGACGTGCTGGTGGTCCGAGAGGTCGACTGAATGTCGCGGAACCTGGGGAATCACCCGGTCGTAGGAGGTCGCGCGCGGCGCAAACTTGCTATGTCGGTCTTCGCTCGGAAGTTCGCAGTGAAGGGAGGGTGCACTGAATGAGCGAAGCGGGGCCGCTGAGCATTCGTGTCGGTGATCGCGTAGGGGGCTGAGAGAGGGCGAAGGCCTGGCTATGGGTTGCGGCGATTGGAGGACTTGGTAGTTCCCTCGGGGGTGCGCGTACCCAGGCAGCTGGTCAGAAACCGAGTACAGTAGGATCGATCCTCTGGCGAGTGGCCCGCGCCAGGAATGCGCAGAGCGCGCAGGGGAAGAAGGCGACAGCGGCTATGCCGCAGGAAGGAGCTAGGGATATGGAGTACCGCCGTCTAGGAGACTCGGAGCTGCGGGTGTCCGTCGTTGGTCTGGGGACCTTGGCTCTCGGTGGGCGAAGCTACCGGGCGGTGAGCGAGGAGATGGCCCTCGCCACCGTCCAGCGAACCGTCGACCTGGGCATCAACTTCATCGATACGTCCGATAACTACGGGTTCGGTCGGGCCGAGGTCCTCATCGGGCAGGCGATTCGGGGACGGAGAGACGACGTCCTTATCGCGACGAAGGGGGGGACGCCGTGGGATAAGGAGGGTCGAACCGCCATCGACTGCAGCGCCGCCGCCATCACGGAGGGGGTCGACGCGAGCCTGCGTCGGCTGGGTACCGACTGGATCGACCTTTACCAGATCCACGTTCCCGATCCTGAGACCCCGTACGAGGAGACCGTCGGGGCCCTGGAGCGGCTCAAGGAGGCTGGGAAGATCCGCTATGCCGGACTATCCAACTTCTGGGTCGAGGAGCTGGATGCGTGGCTTGCCGCCGATGGTGTCGTCTCCAACCAGATGCCCTACAATTTCCTCCATCGGGACATTGAGGCTGAGCTTCTTCCGTACTGCCGTCAGCGCAGCGTCGGGGTCATTGCCTACACACCGCTGCTGATGGGGGTGTTCGCGGGGAGGATCTCGCCGGAGACGGTCTTTGCGGAAGGCGATCACCGCGCATCCTACCCTCAGTTTCAAGGGCGCCCGTTGCGTGATTCGCTGGCCCTGGTGGCTCGTCTTCAGTCCCTGGCAGCGGACACGGGGCTTACGATGGCCCAGCTGGCCCTATCCTGGGTGGTATCCAGGCCAGGGATCACCTGTGCCATCCCCGGTGCCACGAGTCCCGAACAGGTCGAGGAGAACGCTGTAGCCGGCGAGCGGTCATTGGCCGCGGACTTGATGGAGCGGATCGATCGGCTCCTGGCTGATACACAGGTGGAGACTCCCAGAACCATCCCGATGAAGGTTGTGGAAATCAAGGAGCCGGCGGGCAGACGGCTTGGCATCATGGAGATCGGCTTGAAGGTGCCTGTGCCGTCCGACACCAGAGCCGGGGACGTCGTTGAGATGGATATCGTCACCGGCCAGGTGAGTGAGTGGGTAGGGGAGGCAAACTAAGTAGTATCGTCTGGTTCAGCCGGCCGGTGTAGCTCTCGAATCGTGGCCATCAACTCCGATGGGCGGAAGGGCTTGAGGAAGAATGCGTCAGCGCCGGCGGCCATACATTCAGGGCCTCTATCCATACCTGAGGTCATGATCACCGGCACCGTCATCAGGGCCGCGTCGCTCTTCAACTCGCGCAGGACGTCCACCGTGTCCACGTCTCCGATGTGGATGTCCATCAGCACCAATGCTGGGCGCTTTCGACGCACGGTGGTGACGATCTGGTCGGGCTGGGTCACGGCCACCGACCCATAACCCTCCAGCCTCAGCATCGTCTCAAGGAGCTGCGTGAAGGTCTCATCGTCATCGACAACAACAATGGTCTCCATCGTCAGGCGGCTTCTCTCTCAAAGGCGCACGCCGGCTCGAGGGCAACGTCAAATACCTCGTCGATCCGCTCCACCAGCAGAATCTCCAGCTCGTCAAGAACCTCTTCCGGAACGTCCTCGAGGTCTTTTTCATTCTGTAAAGGCAGGATCACGGTCCCCAGTCCCGCACGATGAGCCGTCAAGACCTTCATCTTCACCCCGCCTACGGGCAGGACCTGTCCGCGAAGCGTGATCTCGCCCGTCATCCCCACGTCCCCGCGCACCCGGCGATCACTCAACAGCGATGCCAGCGCAGTGGCAATGGTGACGCCGGCTGAGGGCCCGTCCTTGGGGATGGCACCCTTGGGGACGTGGACGTGGATATCTATCTTGGAGAAGATGTCCTCCGGGATTCCCAGATCCTGTGCCTTGGACCGGATGTAGCTTAGAGCAGCCTGGGCCGATTCCCTCATCACGTCTCCAAGCTGGCCCGTCACCGTGAATCCCTTGTCGCCTGCCATCTTTGTCGCCTCACAGAACAGAAGATCCCCTCCCGCGACGGTGACGCCGAGCCCTGTGGCGACCCCAGGGACCTGGGTGCGCATCGCTGTGTCCGGGAAGTACCGCCGCCGGCCGATGAAGTCCGACAGGTTGTCCGACGTCACCTCCACCGCCTCCGTCTCGCCCTCTGCTACGCGAGTCACCACCTTGCGGCATACCTTGCCGATCTCGCGCTCGAGATTCCGGACACCAGCCTCGCGGGTGTAGTCCCGGATGATCTTGCGCAGGGCCTCTTCCTCAAAACTCAGCTCGTGGGCCCACAGCCCGTTCTCGCGCAGTTGGCGCGGGATGAGATAGCCCTGCGCAATGCGCACCTTCTCCGTTTCGGTATAGCCCGAGAGCCTCAGAATCTCCATGCGGTCGCGGAGGGGCTCTGGAATGGGCTCGAGGAGGTTCGCCGTGGTGATGAACATCACGCGGGAGAGGTCAAAGGGTACGTCGAGATAATGGTCCCTGAACTCGGAATTCTGCTCGGGATCCAAGACTTCGAGCAGGGCCGAGGCTGGGTCTCCTCGGAAATCCTTTCCCAGCTTGTCGACTTCGTCGATCATGAACACAGGATTCTTCGAGCCAACTCGGCGCAGCGCCTGAACGACGCGCCCGGGCAGCGCACCGATGTAGGTGCGCCGATGCCCGCGAATCTCGGCTTCGTCGCGCACGCCGCCCAGCGATTGCCTGATGAACCTCCGGCCCAGCGCGCGAGCGATGGACTGACCAAGGCTCGTCTTCCCCGTACCCGGCGGGCCCACGAAGCAGAGGATCACACCCTCTCGCTCTCGCCGGATATAGTCCTCCGGCTCTCGGGCCTCCAGCTCTTCCTTTCTTTCCTCCCGTAGCTTCCTGACCGCAAGAAACTCGAGAATGCGCTCCTTGATGTCCTCAAGGTCGTAATGGTCCTCGTCCAGGACGCCCCGTGCGTGTGCGATGTTCAGGTTGTCCTCCGTTTCAACGTCCCAAGGAAGGCTAGTCAACCAGTCCAGGTAGGTGCGGATCACACCGTACTCCGGTGAAGCCGATGGTACCTTGGTAAGCCGGTCCAGTTCACGCCGGGCTTCCTGTTCCGCTTCCTCCGGCATAGAGAGCTCATCGAGTTTGCTGCGGAACTCCTCCGCCTCCATCTGTTCGTCGCCCTCGCCCAGCTCTCGTTGGATGGCCTTCTGCTGTTCCCGGAGGAAGTACTCACGCTGCCTCTGTTGCATCTCGGATTGCGCTTCGCTCTTGATCTTGCGGCCCAGCTCGAGGACCTCAACCTCCTGCGCCATCATGTTGAGCAGGCGGTGCATCTTGTCCCCCAGATGGTCCATCTCGAGGATCTCCTGGGCTTCCTCCAGCTCGCTATCGATGTGATTAGCGATGGCGTAGGTGGTCTGGAGGGGGTCTTCTATCTCCGCTAGCATCTCGCCCATCTCCTCGGGAATGCCGGGCGATAGGTCGATCAGACGGCGGAAGTGCTGCAGCATGCCACGGCGGAGCGCCTCCGTCTGAATCGTTGGCTCCGTCGTCTCGGGGATCACCTCGACTCTAGCTAGGAAGTACGGTGACTCCTGGACGAATTCCTCGACCCGAATGCGGACCAGCCCCTGCACAATCAGGGTCAGGGTTCCGTCGGGGGCTTTGGCCAGGCGGTGAACCGCCGCAGCGGTCCCGACACGGTACACCTGGTCCGGAGTAGGTGTCTCAATCTCCGGATCATGGCTTGCCACGAGCCCGATGATGTTGCTATCAGCCACGGCGTCATCGACGAGCTGCACAGAGCGGGGCTGTCCCACTCGGATCGGGACCGCGGTCATCGGGTAGATGACGAGACCCCTCAGGGGCAGGATCGGGAGCGTCGATGGGACCTCCAGGTGGTAGCCGTCGGCCCCCTCCCGGATAGAGGTGCTGAGCTCGTTCATGATCATAGGGTTGATGAGGGGGTTCAGCAAGTCACTCGCTCTATTGATGGTTTCAGACATTCGTCCCAGCCGTCCTTTGGATTCTAGCTTTCACGATCTCAATGCGAGCCAACAGCGATTGGGAGCGATCCTCGCCCTGTGTGGGGCCACGTATTCGATCTACAGCGTGCGCACCGATGGATTCCCAGGCGTTCTGCTTCCGCACGATGAGGATGCTCCTGGCGAGACCTGGGTGGGGCCGCCCTCGATATCGCGGCGATTCTCGTGCCGTTACCGGTGTGTCCGGACCGTTCCAGTGCCGACACATTGGTTGGCGGTGCCAGGCCTAAAGAGTATTCTACCATGGGTATCCTCTCGCTTCAACCAGCCCAGGACTCATCATTCTTCTGTGGCCAACCTGACCGGCACTTGGGAGCGCAGCATAATGGCCCGAATCAGCTTGAGAAAGCGTCGCATTCGGTCTTCCGATGTCTTGACCAAGGTCCCGGTCACCGCAATGGCGAGAATGATAAACCCTTATCACCCAGCGGATGCCCCTTGATCTTCTGTCCGTTCCGAGGTATTATAGGCGCTCGGGCGCGATCAGCGGTTGGTTCGTTCGGTCTCTGGAGGCCGTAGCCGAGATAGGCTTCGAGGCGAGTGCCCGAGGCCGCGTGCCCGGGAGGAGAGGACGGACCAGGGCTTAACGGAACGAGACATACCCCCTGGAAATGAGACGAATAGTACAGTATAGTAAGGACGCTGCACTCTTTGAGAAAGATACTCTCTCAGTTTACGAGTTGGCCAATAGACGCACTTCGCACATCTGGCAACGGTACGGACAAGGGTACCGAAGGACCTCTGCCTCGAGCAGCACTTACATTACCGGATCCCGCCTATCGCTGTTTTTCCAGGGTGCGCAGACAGCGCGTACAGATGTTTATCCGCTTCATCTCGCCATTGATCAGGACCCGTTTCCTTTGGACGTTGGCCCTAAACTGGCGCTTTGTCCTCTTCTTGGACCGCGGAACGGTGTGGCCGAACCGGGTGCCTTTGCCGCATATTCTGCATTTCGCCATTGATTTGACCTCCAATACTTTGGTCGTTGTGCACGACGAAGTTGTCGTTCTCTGATGATTCCACGCTGGGGTTCAGACCCAGGCTGTCTTAATGGGTTTCGTTAGCCAGCCCGTTATTATACGTCGAGCAGCGCTTTCATGCAACCCTTGGTTTGGGGTCTCAAGCCGGAGTGGTGATGGCCAGCTTGTTGACAGGGTCGCTGACCTTGGGTGTTTGTGAGTGGATCAGATTCTCGGACAGTCCAGCCCAAGTCGGGTTTCTTGGGCCACCGAGATGATACTGCCAATGGGTGGGCGAGGAGCAGCACCTCTGCGTTGCTTTGAACGCCCAATATTCGACCGATCGGGAGGAGGAAGCATGCCGGAACGCAAGTCTGGAGGCCGGATCGACGTGTCGCCGAAAGCGATTGCCAGCATTGTGAACGATGCAGTCCTGTCGTGCTATGGCGTCGTCGGGACTGCGTCCAAAGATCTGGCGGCAGGCATCGCTACGGCTCTGTCGACGGAAAGAAGAAGGGGGGTAGAGGTCCGGGTCGAAGACGGGCACATCGTCATCGATGTCTATGTCATCATTGAATACGGAACGCGTATTCCTGCTGTGGCGCGCAGTGTGATGAACGTCGTCGAGTTCAGCGTCGAGCGGGCCCTTGGGGTCCCTGTGGCCAGGGTCAACGTTCACGTCGATGGCCTGCGCGTCAGCAATGTCGACTGACCTTTGTGACGCTCGTTGATCGTTTCGCTCATCAGTTCTAGGGAGATAGGGTTGACTGCACAGGACAGGAGATCAGAGAAGGACAGTGGGGATGCGCGCTATGTCCTCGACGGACAGGGTTTTAAGCGCCTCGTTCGGGCCGGGTTGGGATGGCTTCAGCGGCATCAGGCGACGATTAACGCCCTGAATGTGTACCCGGTTCCCGACGGTGACACCGGAACAAACATGGTGCTGACCATGCGCTCAGCATGGTCCGAGATTCAGGATGTGACGGACAGCAACGTGGGCCGAGTCGTGGGAAAGATGGCTCACGGTGCGCTGATGGGCGCGAGGGGCAACTCGGGCGTCATCCTCTCTCAGATCTGGCGCGGATTCGCTCGGTGTCTGGACGAGAAAGATGTCCTGCAGACGGACGATTTGGCTGCTGCCTGTCGAGAAGGATCCGAGACCGCGTACAAGGGGGTGGTGAAACCCGTAGAGGGTACGATTCTCACCGTTGCCCGCGCAGTGGCGGACGCCGCTGCTCGGGCCGACGCGAGCACGGATGATCTGGTCACCGTGCTGGAGCAGATGGTGTTCGCCGCCCACGAGACAGTTGTCCTCACCCCTTCCCTGCTGCCTGTGCTCAAGGAGGCGGGAGTGGTCGACGCCGGAGGCCAGGGCCTCTTCATCATCTTGCAGGGTATGCTCCGCCATATGAGAGGGGAGCCCGTTGCGCAGGATGTGGAGGTCGACGAGGCGACTCCGATCCGGCATGAAGGGCTGGTGCCTGGCGAGGAAGGTTACGAGTACGACGTGCAGTTCCTGGTGGTTGGAGACGATCTCGATGTCGATGAGATTCGGGAGCGCATAGCCGAGATGGGGGACTATCCTCTCGTCGTTGGCGATCCCACGACGATCAAGGTGCACGTCCACGTCTCCGATCCCGGCGTCCCCATCAGCTACGGGGCCGAGTTGGGTTCGCTCCGCGACGTGGTGGTCGAGGACATGCAGGCCCAGTATCAAGACTTCGTGTCCGGACGCGAGGGGCCGCCCGCCCGGCCTACCGAGGGGATTGGCGACATTGGAGTTGTAGCTGTTGTCCCCGGTGATGGATTGGCTCGGGTGTTTGAGAGTCTTGGTGCGGGTGCCGTGGTCCGCGGCGGTCAGACCATGAACCCGAGTACCAAGGACTTGCTTGAGGCGATTGAGCGCCTACCGACCGAGCAGGTCATCTTGCTACCCAACAACAGCAATGTGGTCCTGGCGGCTGAGCAGAGCTGTGAGATGAGCGACAAGGAGGTTGTGGTCGTCCCAACCCGGTTCGTGCCCGAGGGCGTCACGGCGCTCCTTGCCGTCAACTACCAGGCCGATCTTGAATCCAATGTGAAGGCGATGAAGCGGGCCATGGAAGACGTGGAGACAGGTGAGATCACCCTGGCCACTCGCTCGGCCCGGCTCAATGGTGTCGAAGTGTTGGACGGACAGGTGATCGGTCTCCACAACGGCGAGCTCAAGGTCGGCGGTGATACCGTCGAGGAGGTTGCCGGGCAGTTACTCGACGAGATGGGGGCGGACGATCGAGAGATCATCACGTTATATCACGGCGAAGACGTCAGTTGGGAAGCGGCCGAGAGGCTGGGTGGTCTCTTGCAGGAAGATTGGCCCGGGCAAGAGATAGAGGTCATCCCGGGTGGGCAACCTCACTATCTGTACATCATCTCGGTAGAGTAGATGCCCCTTAATATGCGTCCCCGGCGCCCGGATGTCGATCCTAGCGTCCGAGTGCCGGCGGATGGCGGCTAGTGCAAGTTCGGGAGGTCGCGTGTCCAAGGTCCACATCGTCACTGATAGTGCTCTGCGGCTGCCTACTGCGGTGAGTGAGGGCGTTTCCGATGCAGAGGTTGCCGAGCAGCTCGGCATCACCATTGTCCCTCTCACCGTCCGAATCGATGGAGAGGATCTCCGGGATGGCATCGACCTGGATCGTGAGGAGCTGCTCCTCCGCATGGCCAGGGAGCGTGTTCGGCCCCAGATCGTTGGCCCGACGATGCACGACTTCCGGCGGGTCTACGGGCGCTTGACTCGGCGCACCGATCAGATCATCTCTCTCCACTCATCGGGGGGCCTGAGCCTGGTGAGCCGTGAGGCCGAACTAGCGACGCGGGGTTTTATGGGGCGCTATGACATCCTGGTGGTTGACTCGGAGACGCTCTCCCTCGGATTGGGCATCCTAGCCGAATCTGCAGCTCGCCTGGCTGATGAGTCCTTACCGATCGGGGCCATCGTGAGACACATAAGGGGTATGCTTCGCCATGTCTACGTGTCGCTCACCACGGATACACTGGATTACCTGGAGCACTCCGGCCTGATTAGCGCCACCCAGGCGATCTTGGGCACGATGCTCGACAATAAGCCCTCTTTGGCCTTGGAGAGGGGAAGGATCATCCCGATGGAGAAGGTGATTGGTCGGGACGATGCCATAGGCAAACTGGCCGATTTCGCCAACGAGTTCCCGCACATCGAGAAGATGGCGATCCTACAGAGCACGTCCTACGCCACCGAAGAGACTGAGATGCTGCGGACAGATGTGGAGGTGACGGCCGCCGACGGTGAGTTCCCGGTCCTGCTGTACGGGCCGCTATTGGCTTCCCACGTGGGGCCCGATGCGCTGGGCCTCATTGTATACGAAGGGTTCGGCGGTCGCTGAGAGGTGATGGTGAAGAAACCCGTTGATAAGTTGGTCAAGATTCTTCTTCTGGAGGCGGAGAGACACCAGGACAGATCCGTCGTAGGTGGGCTCGCGTCATACGCCGAGACATGGGCACAGGAGGCTAAGCAAGAATTCGGACCGACGTGGTCCGATTGGATCGACGAAGTTGCCGTCCGCTTGCGTACCTACAGTGAACTCCCCAACGTGGCCGCACGTAGAAAGGCGTTGGCCTCCCTCTATCAAGTCCTGAAGAAAGGGCCCGTCGACAGCGCACCGTCACTCAGCAGACCGACGGCTTCGCCCCGTCAGACATCTCCGAGGCCGAAGAGGGCCCCGGGGCGGCAACCCAAGCTTGATTCACCGGCAACGAAGGCCCGCGGCGTGGGCCCGAAACGATCTGCCCGGCTCAAGCGATTGGGCGTCCGCACCATCCGGGATCTGCTCTACTTTCTTCCCCGCCGCTACGAAGACTACTCGCAGCTTGTTCCCATCAACCGCCTTCAGCTGGGCGAGCAGGTGACGATCATTGCCCAGGTCAAGAAGGCTTCCCTCCGCCGAACGCGGGGGGGAGCCCCGATGCTCAAAGCCGTCCTCAGCGATGGCACGGGCGCTGTCGAGGTCACATGGTTCAACCAGCGGTATCTAGCCAACGAGATTACGCCTGGACGACAGATTGTGATCAGCGGCACCGTCGATGAGTATCTGGGGCACCTCTGTTTCACATCGCCGGAGTGGGAACCGCTCCGGGACGAACTGCTCCACACCAATCGTATCGTGCCGGTCTACCCGCTTACCGAGGGCCTGAGAGCGAAGTCTCTGCGTCGACTGATGAAGCGCACCGTCACGTACTGGGCCCGGCGCCTGCCTGACCACTTGCCCTCTTCTGTTCAGCATGGGGAGGGGCTCTTGGATCTCGAGTCTGCTATCTTGCAGGCTCACTTCCCTAGCAGCTGGGAGCTGCTACAGCGTGCTCGTCAACGGCTGGCCTTCGATGAACTCTTCGTTCTCCAACTCGCTCTCCTTCGGCAGCGGGTCGAGTGGCGCTCGGAACCGGGGCAGGCGATTCCTTTGCGGGAAACCGTGCTGCAGAGTCTCGTGGGAAGTCTGCCCTATGATCTGACGGCCGCGCAGAGGCTGGTCCTCGAGCAGATTGTCAAGGACGTACAAACCGATCGGCCCATGACGCGGTTGCTGCAGGGGGACGTAGGGTCGGGAAAGACGGTGGTGGCCACGGCAGCCCTGGCGCTGGCTGCAGCCGCTGGGGCTCAGGCCGCCTTGATGGCGCCCACCGAGCTACTGGCTGAGCAGCACTATCGAACCATTGCGGACCTTCTCGAGCGCGGCTTGGACGTGGAGCTGGAGGCTCGCCTTCTCACCGGGAGCACCCCGCCCGCAGAGCGGGAGGAAATCACCTCGAGACTGGTCGACGGCACCCTGCCTATCGTCGTAGGGACCCACGCGCTGATCCAGGAGAGTGTCCGCTTCCACAACCTGGTGCTGGCTGTGGTCGATGAGCAGCATCGCTTCGGCGTACGGCAGCGGGCCGCGCTCCGGCAGAAGGGGTATAACCCTCACCTGTTGGTGATGACCGCGACACCGATTCCCCGCTCCCTCCAGCTGACCGTCTGGGGGCACATGGACGTCTCTATCATCGATGAGATGCCACCCGGGCGGAAGCCTGTGGTGACTCGTCTCGTTCTGCCAAGCGAGCGGGAGCGAGCTTATGCGTTCGTGCGAACGCAGATCGAAGAAGGGCGGCAGGTGTTCGTCATCTGTCCCCTGGTCGAGGAATCGGACGCCTTGGAGGCGAAGGCGGCGGTGGATGAGTTCGAGCGGCTGAGGGAGGATATCTTCCCCGACTTGAAGCTGGGCCTATTACACGGGCGTATGGGGGCTACCGAGAAGGAATTGACGATGGCCTCCTTCGTCCGAGGCGGACTCGATCTCCTGGTCGCCACATCCGTCATTGAGGTGGGGATCGATGTACCCAACGCGAGCGTGATGCTGATTGAGGGCGCTGAGCGTTTCGGACTTGCACAACTCCACCAATTCCGGGGGCGGGTGGGTCGGGGCGAGCATGAGTCGTACTGTCTGCTTATCTCCGATTCAGCTTCTGACCAAGCGCGAGAGCGGTTGGAGGCCATGGAGGCGACTACCGATGGCTTCGTGCTGGCCAGGAAGGATCTGGAGATGCGGGGCCCGGGCGAGTTCCTCGGGACGCGACAGTCTGGGTTTTCCGAGGCGGTGCTTTCCCTCGAGCTGGCGGACGTCGCCGATCTTCGACTAGTCCAGCGGGCGCGGGAGGCCGCTCGACGGTTCTTCGAAACCGACCCGCAGCTGGCTGATCCGGCCCATCGTCTGTTGGCTCAGCGAGTACTACGAGTTCTTGAACAAGGAGGGACAACCAGTTGATCCGGACGGCCCTGTATCCCGGCACTTTCGACCCGGTCCATCGTGGACACATCGACATTGCGACCCGAGCTTGCAGCATCTTCGAAAACGTGGTGGTAGCCGTCTATGATCGGCCGGCTAAGAACCTGCTGTTCACTATTGAGGAACGAGTGGCCCTGGCGCGTCAGGCTTTGGAGGATCTGCCGAACGTGACGGTGGCGGTTTATGGCGGGCTTACGGTCGACTTCGCGCGCGAGGTCGGCGCGCAAGCCATTGTGCGGGGCCTGAGGGTCATTTCGGACTTCGAGCTGGAGTATCAAATGGCCTTGACCAATCGTCAGCTGGCGCCGGAGATCGAGTTTGTGTGCCTCATGACGCGTCAGGCCCACGCATTCATCAGTTCCAGCATTGTCAAGGAGGTTGCCCTCCTTGAGGGAAACGTGGAGGCTATGGTCACGCCCCGGGTCGCGCGAGCCCTGGAGGCGAGACGTCGCCAGCGGGAGGAGAACCGAGAGCCGGTACCGGTCGTATCCCTGCGCGATTAGCAACGGAGGCATCTATGGATATCCTACACCTGATAGACCGCCTGGAGGAGATCCTCCGAGGCAGCCGGCGTGTTCCCTTCAGCGATCTCCGTCTGGTCGACGAGCAACGCATCTGGCCTCTGGTCGATCAAATGCGCATCTCCATCCCCGATGAAATGAGGCGTGCTGAGCGGATCATCCGCGAGCGCGAGCGTGCGAAGGCTCAAGCAACCGAGGAGGCCGAGCGCATCGTGGCGTTGGCCCGTGAGGAGGCTGCCCGTCTTTCGGCCGATCACCACATCTCCCACGCGGCGGAACGAGAGGCCGGGGCGATCCGTGAGCGGGCTAGGCAGGAGGCACGGCAGATTGTGGCCGGAGCCGATGAGTATGCTTTCGACGTCCTTTGTGATCTCGAGCAGGAGTTGAAGCGGGCTCTCACCATCATTGAGAACGGAATCCGGGCGGTGGAGGCGCGGCGCGCGGGGCAAGAGGACGCTCCGATGCCCGAGTCGATCGTCGTGGCGGGTGAGGGTGAGGAGGAGGAGACCTAGGCCCGGCAGCGGATGGACAACCGCGTGAGTCTTGACACCTGGATTCGAGCCTCTATAATATGGGCGTAACAGCGGGACGAATATAACACGGCATAGACCCATCTCATTCGGAGTGATGCGCGGGATACGTTTGTTGTTCATTCGGCGTCCGTAGGAAGTGGGTGGCTTGGACTCGAAAAGGAGTGTGGATAGACAATGGGTGCTGTACCAAAAGTAAGAATCTCGAAGTCAAGAGGACGCAAACGCAGCAGTCAGTGGAAGATCAAGGCTCGCAGTCTGGTGACGTGCGATTGGTGTGGGGCGCCAAAGCGGCCCCATCATGTCTGCATGAGCTGCGGGACGTATCGCGGTGAGCAGGTCATTGAGATTGAGGAAGAATAGTCTCTGATGGGAGGATATCTGAGGACTGGAGCTGCTTGTCACAGATCAAAGGGAATGTTCACCAGGATACCGTTAACAATCTAGAGGGGGAGCCACTGTCACCTAAGTCCGCCTATCTCTTTCCGGGACAAGGCTCTCAGTATGTGGGCATGGGGTACGAGCTCTACGAGAGATTCCCCCTGGCCCGCGACGTATTCGCCCAGGCTGACGATACCCTGGGTATTCTTCTTTCGGAGCTTTGTTTCCAGGGGCCTTCCGATATTCTCGATGATACAGTCAACACGCAACCTGCGATTCTGGCTGCCAGTGTGGCGGCGTTCCGTGTCATGGTTCAGCATGACACCGACGCGCCCGCTTACGTAGCAGGTCACAGCATGGGGGAGTTCAGTGCCTTGGTGGCCTCAGGAGCTCTCCCTTTCGAAGATGCGCTACGCTTGGTGCGGCGTCGTGGGCAGTTGATGAAACAGGCTGGAGAGCAGAGCCCCGGTGGCATGGCAGCGGTGCTTGGCCTGGGTAGGGAGGCGGTGGAGGAAGCTTGCACGACTGCCCGGCAGGAGACCGGTGAGCACATCGGCCTGGCCAATGACAACTGTCCCGGACAAATCGTCATCTCCGGGGCTAGAGCGGGTCTGGAGCGGGCATCCGAGCTTGCGGCGGCGCGGGGCGCCAAGCGTGTGGTCCGCCTACCGGTGAGTATCGCGGCCCATTCACCGTTGATGCGTGAGGCGGCTGAGGCCTTCAAGGTGGAGCTGAGATCTGTCCGATTTGAGGAGCCCCACACCCCCATGGTGGCCAACGCTACGGCACGTCCCGTCACCGATCCCATGGCGATTCGCGACGCCCTGGGGCAACAGCTGACCGCCCCGGTGTCCTGGACCGAATCGGTGGAGTGGATGATCGATTGGGGTGTGGATCGCTTTGTGGAGGTCGGCCCGAAGAAGGTGCTGATTGGTCTTCTGCGCCGCATCGACCGGTCGGTGGATGGGCTTTCCACCGCCGATCTACTCGTCTGACAAGGATACCAGTGGGCCGATGTTGTTCACGCGTAGGTGGCTGATCCCATCACTAACGGCCTTGTGATACGCTGTGTCGCCACCGCCTGGTTCCTGGAGAACGGAGGGCATTATGGACTTGGAGGGCAGGGTAGCCATTGTGACGGGCGCATCGGGCGTAATCGGTCGGGCTATTGCGTTAGAGCTCGCCCGGCGAGGTGCCCGGGTTGTCGTCAACTACCACACCAATGAGGCAGCCGCGGACGAGGTTGTGGAATCGGTGGAAGCTAGAGGCGGTCAGGCTGTCGCTGTTCAGGCCGACGTTGGTGATTTCGGCGAGGCGGCCGAGCTGATCAAAACAACGATTGACACTTTTGGAAGGGTCGATATACTGGTCAACAACGCTGGAACGACGCGGGATCAACTGCTGATGCTGATGAAGGAGGATGACTGGGATGTGGTGTTGCGCACCAACCTGAAGGGGGTCTTCAACTGCTGCAAAGCGGTCTCCCGTACGATGGTGCGCCAGCGCTCGGGAAGGATCGTGAATGTGAGCTCCGTGTCCGGCATCGCTGGGCAGGGCGGCCAGACGAACTACGCCGCCTCCAAGGCTGGGATGATCGGTTTCACGAAGAGTCTGGCCAAGGAGCTCGGTTCCCGGAACATTACTGTCAACGTGATCGCCCCTGGGTTTGTGCCTACCGGACTGACGGCGGACTTGCCCGAGGACCTCAAACAGCGGGGTATCGAGCTGACACCTCTGGGGCGCATGGGGCGGCCTGAAGAGGTAGCCTGGGCGGTGGCTTTCCTCGCATCTGATCAGGCCTCCTTTATCACCGGTGAGGTTCTGACCGTCGACGGCGGCCTTGTAATGTGAGCCAGCTCACCTGGCGAATGAGGAGGATGGTTGATGGATAAAGGGCTAACTCAGACGGAAGGTGACATCGGCAGGATCACCATCGCTCCGCAGGTACTGGTCACGACCGCTCGACTCACGGCCCTGGCCGTGCCCGGTGTGGCCCGCCTGGTTGCCCCGCCCGGGGTAGGGCGTCTCTTCAACTCCGACGGCGTCAGAATCGAGATTGATGGCGACAGAGTGTACGTCAAGATATATGTGATGACTGAGCCCGGGGTGAATCTGCTCGGTATCGGCCGCAAGATTCGGAATGAGGTAACAAGAGCCCTGGAAAACATGGTAGGCGTTGAGGTGGAGGCTATCGACGTACACATCGAGGATGTTGCCTTCTCCTGACCCGGGATGTGCATAGAGCGGGGGGGTAAGCTTTGAAGGGCCGGCGTCAGGCGCGGGTCGTCGCGCTAGAGGCGTTATATGAGATTGACTGCGCGTCGCACGCCCCTGCCGTGGTGCTCCATCGCCGCATTACCGAAAACGGCCTGCGGCCCCCCAGCGCGGCGTTCACCCGCCATCTTGTGGAAGGCGTCCTCGAGCATCAGGATGTGCTGGATGACTTTATCCACGAGCACGCGCCAGAGTGGCCGCTGGAGCAGATGGCATATATTGATCGAAATATCCTGCGCATGGCGATTTTTGAGTTCGCCGTTGACGGTAGCACGCCGGTGAAGGTCGCCATCAACGAGGCCGTCGAGCTTGCCAAAGGGTTTGGCTCCGACAGCGCGCCGCGTTTCGTCAACGGTGTTCTCGGCAGCCTGGTCCAATGCAAGAATGACATCGCAGAGGCGGCCCTGGCTGTCGAGGGGGAGGCGTAGCGATTCGTAGCTCAAAACTGAGGTGGCGGTGCTCAGCCGAGACCGCTCCGTGTCTTTCTCGTGATGATCGACTGCTAGGCTCGCATAGGTCCGTTATTCTACGCGCCCGTACAAGGTGGTTGTCTGGGCTCGTCCTTACGCGGAGGTTATCGATGGAACGGAACGCCGGGTTTCCCGTCACTGTTGCCGTAGCGTTGATCACCCTTCTCTTCTCTACGCTCTGTTCAGCCGCTGGCATCTACGCCATCGGCGGTCAGGGTTTGGCCCTCGGACTGCGTCCGGGCCTCGGACCTGTCTTGATCGGTCTTGGAATCGTGGTTTGGGTGGGGCCCCCGCTCTTCTGGCTACGGTCGGGCCCCGATTCCGATCAGGACAGGGTCGGAATGTAACAGCTGGATGTCGGTGCCGGACGTATCGTCGGCCGCGTGACACGCCTTGCTCGCCCGTCCCAACCCGTCGGGCTCGCTCAAGATATGGACCGGGCCAGCTGCTACGCGAGGATCTCACGAGCCCGGGTCTGGCTGACGGTCTGCTTGGACCAACCCGGGCCCGGACATCCCAGAGCGGAATTACGCCTCAGGGTTGTCTGGAGCTTTCCCCTGACAGACGGGGCCAGGGTGATGACACCCCTCGTTGCCATCGTCGCGCTTCCCCAGTTACCAATATATCGCGCTCAGTTGTGATCTTGGCTCGCTACAAGGGGCGATCTCAGTGCGCCTGGTGGGACTCGAACCCACAACGATCGGTTTCGTAGACCGCCCCTCTGTCCAATTGAGGTACAGGCGCTTACGACTGGACGTTCGATATCAAAGGACCATGGTGGGAACTGCCTCCACCCATAATGGGGACACCACCTCAGGCGCCCGCCACCCACGCGTCCGGAGAACGCGGTCACTTCGCCAGCATCTCCTGTGCCAAAAAGCGGCTCATCTTCTCCGAGATTCGAGCCATCTGCTCCGCCGTCTCTAAATCTTCTTCCTCGCGCGCCTCCGCCTCGGCCTCCCTCATAAGCTGGACCATACCCTCAGTCATCAGTTCTCTGTTTTGCTCCAGGATCTGTTCCATCTCCTCATCCTCCTCGGCTGCCATCAGACGGTTAAGAAACCGTATCTCTGGCGGGAGTCCCTCCTCCATCAGGTCCATCACCACGCGCCAGACGGATCGCAGCGCCTCCAGAGATTCCTCGTCCCCCCGCTCCTGGGCTCGTTGCAGATTCGACCCCAGTACGCTGAGGAAGGCATCGTCGATCTCCTGGATGCGACGGCGGGCTAGCTCCTTCGGGTCGTCGCTGGTGACCAGGTCTCGCAGGAGATCGGTCCGGGCCTGGAAGACAGCGCGCACCTCCTCGTCCAGGCGGTCTCGAATGTCGAGAATCTCACGCCGCAGCTCGGTGAGGCGTTCCTTCTCCGCCTCGTCTGTCGCGGCCTCGATCTGCGCGGTCAGGTTCTGGAAGAACAAATAGTCCAGCATGGGTCGGCCCGCCGCGATCAGCGTCTCACGGATCCCCTCGTCCTCGACCTCTGTAAGCAACTCTAGCAATTTCTCGCGGTTCGGCTCCTCCCGCAGGGCCTCGATCACCTCGTTTCGGGCCTTGATGGTCTGACCTACGCTGCTCAGATCCAGAAGACGGTCGCGAACATCGCGCAGGACCTGAATCGATTCTTCCTCGCCCATCGAACGGGCCATCTCCAGATTGCGCTGAAGCATGTAGAAGAACAACTCATCGATCTTCTCATCGTTCTCCTCGATCAGAACCGCCAGGGCCTCGTCCGAGGTCGCCTGGACCATGCGCTGGAGCAACTGGGCCTTCTCTTTCTGTTCTTCGAGCATCTCCTCGCTGATGCCTTCCTCCTGCAGGATCCTCTTCGTTAGATTCTCCATGGTCAGGAAGACCTCCGGTTGGAGCAGGTAGGCCTTGCGCTCTTCGGGAGGGAGACGATCCATCACCCGCCTCGTGAGGCGCCCGATGATCTTCTCGCGGCGATCCCGGGCCCCGCCTGCCTCCATGGGCATGTAGACCAGGGCCAGCTCATTGTGCGGGTCATGATAAAGGAAGGGCGCGTTCATGGCGCCGTGGAAGCCGCAATGCGGGCATTGAGCGACGTTCACGATACCGTTGATTGCCCGTGCCTTGGCCTGAGGGTCCTCCCTCACGTCGAGAATCTCCTCCATTGGCGTTTGGAAGGGTTGGTTGCACGCGGGACAGCTCACTCTAGCGACTCTCTGTTGAACCATACGTTCCTTTCTTCTAAGCGATCATCTTGGGACTATCTACGCGGAATGGCAAAGGAAAAGGCGGCGCCGGCACCGGGGTCGCTTTCGACCCAGATGCGGCCCCCGTGGGCTTCGACGATAGCCTGGGCGAGATAGAGTCCCAGCCCAGCTCCCGACGTCTGCTGCTGATACTCTCGAGAACCACGGAAGAAGCTCTCAAAGACGTGGGGCTGCTCCTCGAAGGGGATGCCCGCGCCTTCGTCCGCCACGGTGACAATGACCTCGTCCGGGGTGGCGCGCCCTTTCACTTCAATGGTACCACCATGGGGAGAGTACTTGATGGCATTGGAGAGCAGGTTGTTGAAAACCTGTTCCATCCGTGTGGGATCCCCCCAGACGATGGGGAATCCCTCTGAGAACTCGACCTGAATCTCGTGGGCGTCGGCGTGGACCCGAAAGCGCTCGGCCACCCGCTGGGCCACGCTGTCCATCGCGATCTCCTCCCGCTCCAGAGGTAGCTTCCCAGCCTCCAGGCGTGATGCGTCCAGGAGATTGTCAATCAGATGGTTGAGGCGGTCAGACTCCTCGAGGATGACCTGGAGACTCTCCTGTCGGGTCCTCGGATCCCAGCGGGCATCCTTTCGCAATAATGTCTCTGCATATCCTTGGATCAGGGCGACGGGGGTCTTCAACTCGTGGGAGATGACGGACACGAAGGTCGACTTGATCTCGTCGGCCTCGCGGAAGCGGGTGATGTCCCGGACGTTGGCGATGATGTTGACCAGACGTCCGCCCTGACCGAATAGCGGGGCGTAGATGATTCCTACGCTGACCGTTCCACCGTTCCTGCGCCGAATATCTCCCTCCACATAAAGCGGCCGGGCCGCAGGCAGGGGCCAGCCGCCGGCCACGGCGTCGGAGAGATCGCGATCGGTCTCGAGGTGGGCCCAGCGGATCACCTCGTCGTGCCGACGGCCCAGTACCTCCGATGACGACCAGCCGGTGAGCCGCGACAGGGCCCGGTTGAAGACTCGAACCCGTTGGGCCGAATCGAGGATCAGAACCCCGTCGGCGCTGTACTCCAGTATGGCGTCGAGTCGTCGCTTCTCCTGGGATACGCGCTCGTAAAGCTGCGCGTTGTAGACGGCGATGGCGGCCTGGTCGGCGAAGCTGGCCAAGACCTGGCGGTCATTGGCTGTGAAGCGGGTGCCGTAGGCGCGGAAGACGTACAGCACGCCGATCAACTCATCCCCGATCGCCATGGGGAGGGCGACGACTTGCTCCAGGCGCAGAGCCAGTTCGGTGACGACTCGTCCCAGCTTCTCCGCCAGGCCCGGGATGCGGAACCGGCTGCGGTCGGAGTAGTCCGGGATGTCGGCGAGAAGGGGCTCGAAGTAGGGGACGAGGGCTCGGGGTAATCCGTGACTGGCCGCGATGTGGAAACCTCCGTTTTCCGGATCGCGGAGGGCCACCAGGCTGGCCTGCCCAGAGAGCATCTCCGCGGCTGCCTCCAGGACGATAGCCAGAAGCTCGTCGAGATCCAGTTGGGCGGTCAGGGCGCGGCTGATCTCCAGGAGGTGGTCTCGTTGGCGAACGCGGTAGTCGGTCAGCATAGGTTGCTCATCGTTCTGTTGCAGAGTATGTCTTGCATCACAATCTTTGATTATAGCACAGCGCTGGCTCGATACCAGTGAACCATGCCGGGTGAGGCTCACGAGCCTGGTGAGATAGGAGGCCTCGCATCCGGCGCTGGGAGTCTTCGCTGGCGGGCGCGGGATCAGGAGAAAGGCGGGTGGGACCTGGATTGAAGCGGGTCTCCGTAGACGCGGAAGATGTCCTTGGCGCTGCAGGAGAAGGGGTCAGCCGAACAGTTGAATTGGCACGGGGTGTTTCTAATACTATACTCCCGGCTTGCTGATCGGCCTTGATGCCTGTGCCTGACCGGGCCGTGGAATAGGTTGGTTGGGAGAGGTGATGGCTCAGCGTACAGCGAGCGCGCCAGCGTTGAGCGGAGGGTGGAAAGAGTGCGGTTTTCGACCACGAGTTACGAGATCTTTGATCCGGTCTGGCTGGTGGCTGGCGTCCATCGCTGAGTGAAGAGCGGCCCGGGCGCGGAGGGTAGGAGCCTATCCCTACAACTGCACTTGTCATTCTGAGGAGCGCAGTGACGAAGAATCTCGCCGACGCTGGCCAGACACAACTCTCAGGTGGGCTTTCTTCGGCCGCCCACCGAGCTCTGATTGCCCAAGGGCGGTTGTAGGACTATGCGGACAGAGAAAACTCTTGGCACCCGGGTGGAAAGTCGAAATCGCTCTCCCGCTATGCCGCGGACCCTGAAAGGGGGGGATCGGATGGGTGATCTGTTTCTGAAGAGGCTCGACGAGCTGCAACCGAGCCAGCTCTTCGTCAGTGCAGAGAAACTGTCTTCTGTGATGAAAGAGGATACGGCCGTAACTGTGGAGGGGGTCCAGCCCGTTCCAGTGAAAAAGCTGCAGGATCGGGTGGTGCTTACGGATGGTCACACCAGGGCTCTGGCAGCGGTACTTAGTGGTCTCGCGGAGATCAGGGTCTTCTGGGACGAGGACGACCTGGACTGGGAAGCGTACGACATCTGCGTGGCGTGGTGCCGGGAGGAAGGAATTCGCACCGTCGCTGACCTCCGAGACCGCGTGGTGTCCGCGGAGGTATATCAGGAGGTCTGGCTGGAGCGGTGCCGGGCGATGCACGCCGAGTTGGAGGAGCGACGGCGATCGCGGTAGGTGGCGCCAACGCGCTGGATCTCGCCCAACCGGGGGGGGGACGGGACGGCAGCGCGCCCCGCGCTGCCGACGCTACTGCTCGGCACCTCAGGGAACGGACCCGAGTCGGAATGTGGAGGGATCGACGTCCGCCATACCGGCATTCGTGATCACTCCTCCGGCTGGCGCCCACGACCGCCCCCCTTCAAGCGGAGCTCAGTGAGCTGTCCTGAGGGTGGCTGCAGGTCCCCCAGGCGGGAGCGGGGCGTTCCCGCTGTCGGGGTCAGTGGAGAGGACCCAGCCAGTGGGACTGGGTGGGGTGGGGGCAAAGGGATCGAGGTGGAGACAGCCTGGGGTGCTCTGGAGGGCTTGTCCGCAGATGGGGACGTGCTACAATCTTACGCGGTGCTGAGAACGAGGACGCCCATCGCGGGGTGCCCGCGAGTGACGAGTTGCCATGCCTTAACTCGTTGGCTGGTGTGTACCACGGGGCCGGGCGTATACGTCAGAGAGAGCGGATCAGGAAGTCTGGAGGGGCGTCTTGGGGGCCGATGGAGTCAGGGCATAGTGCGGTGGGTGGAGTCTGCAGCGGACGGACGGGCCGCGTAGAGGGACCCAGTTGCTGATGCCGTCTGCCGATCTGATCTTCCTGCATGCGCCAACCGTCTACGATTTTCGGAATCATCCCACGTTGTGGGGGCCGACCAGCGACCTGGTGCCGTCGGAGCCCATCTTCGACATGTATCCGGTGGGATTCTCCACGATGGCCTCCTATCTGTCGAAGGCGGGGGTCCACACGCGCATCGCCAATCTAGCGGCGGCCATGGTCCGCTCCAGGCGTTTCGATGTCGAGCGGTTCATCGCGCGGCGTAAGGCACGGGTCTTCGGCATCGATCTTCACTGGTTACCCCACGCCCACGGGTCTCTGGCCGTGGCCGATCTGGTGAGACAGCATCATCCCCAGGCGCCGATTGTCTTCGGAGGGTTCTCGGCCAGCTACTTCCACGATGAGTTGATCCGCTACCCCCAGGTCGACTACGTGCTGCGGGGCGACTCGACGGAGGAGCCACTGCTCCGGCTGATGGAACATCTGCTGGGTACATCCGGTGGGGCCGACCCAGCGGTGCTCTCGCGGATCCCCAATCTCACCTGGCAGGACGAATTGGGCACGGTGCATGCCAACCCTCAGACGTATGTACCGCCCAATCTGGACCACCTGGATATGGACTACCGGCAGATGGTGCGCTCCGTTGTGCGGAGTGGGGATTTCTTCAACCACGTGCCATTCCACCATTGGATGGAGTATCCGGTGATGGCTGCCCTGAGTGTGCGGGGCTGCCGACACGACTGCGCGTACTGCGGCGGATCGGCGTCTGCCTCGGGGCTGATCTCCGGGCGACACGCCCCGGCGTACCGTTCGCCGGAGCGGCTGGCGGAGGATCTGTTTCGCATGTACGAGATCAGCCGCGGGCCGGCCTTCATATTGGGCGACATCCGTCAGGCAGGACTGGACCACGCCCGACGTTTCCTGCGTGCCGTGCGGGGCTACCCAGGTCAGGCGATGCTGGAGATCTTCACGCCGATGAGCCGTGAGTTTGCCGCTGAGCTGGCCGACGCGCTGCCTAACTTCGTCATTGAGTTCTCGCCGGAGTCGCACGATGGGGCTGTACGCCGTGCACTTCACAAGAGCTTCTCGAACGAGGCCATCGAGGGGACCATCGAGGCGTGTCTGGACGTCGGGTGCCGACGCTTTGACCTCTTCTTCATGACCGGTCTTCCTCAGCAGACGCGGGAATCGGTGCTCGCAGGTGTCGACTACTGCGAGGAGCTGCTGACCCGGTTCAGCGATGGGCGTCTCATCCCCTTTGTCGGGCCTCTGGCGCCCTTTGTGGATCCGGGAAGCTTGTTCTACGAGGAGTCGGAGGCTTACGGCTACGACATCCGCTACCGAACCCTGGAGGAGCACCGGCGCGCGCTTCTGGCGCCGACGTGGAAGCACATCCTCAACTATGAGACGGAGTGGATGAGCCGGGACGACATCGCGGCTGTGACTTATGAGGCCGGACGGCGGCTGAACGCACTGAAGGCGAAGTTCGGCCTGGTGGAGCCGGAGATCGCGGCGGAGACGGAGGATCGCATCGAGCGCGCGGTGTCGCTGATGACCCAGATCGATGAGTTGGTGGCCCGGTGCGAACCAGAGGAGCTCGAGCGCGAGTTGCAGGCGCTTAAGCCGCAGATCGACCGGGCGAACACATCCACCGTCTGTGAGAAGACCGAGCTAGATCTACCCTTCGACGTACGGGCCTTCAACTGGCCGAAGCTGTTCAAGATGGGCGCGACTGACGTCTGGCTGGGGCTGAAGGAGGCCGTCGTCGGCAGAGGGTAGCGGGGCGATCGGACGGTCTGTACCAGGATGTCGGGCCCGAAAGCCCGGTTTTGGTTCGTCTCTGGTGGGGCAGTAGAGCGACCTCATAGGTAGGGGGTAACGATGAAGCTAGACCGAGAAGAAGTGGGACACATGGCCGATCTGGCCCGGCTTGCCCTGTCCGGCCGGGAGCTCTCGTTGTATCGGGAGCAGCTCTCGGCTATCCTGGAGCACTTCCAGCGGCTGCAGGAGCTGGACACGGAGGACATTCCTCCCACGGCGTCCGTGCTGCCTCTGCGGAGCGTGACGCGCGATGATGAGACCCGACCGCCCTTGAGGCGAGAGAGGGTGTTGGAAAACGCGCCCGACACCGAGGGCGGCTGTTTCCGCGTTCCGGCGGCCTTGGAGTAGGGCATTGAGCACCCCAGGGCTGAACCGATTGACGATTCACGAGGCCGGTCGGCGGCTGGCTGCCGGGGATGTCACATCCGTGGAGCTGACGGAAGCAGTGTTAGATCGCATAGCGACCACCGATAGCGCGGTCAGGGCCTATCTGACAGTGACCCCGGAGCAGGCGGTGGCGCAGGCGAGGGCGGCCGACGAGCGGAGGGCGTCAGGCGAGGGGGGACCGCTTCTGGGCGTTCCCATCGCGGTGAAGGACGTGTTGTGTACCGAGGGTATTCCCACCACAGCGGGTTCCCGGATTCTAGAGGGCTTTGTCCCCCCCTACGATGCGACAGTCGTGCGTCGGTTGAAGGAGGACGGCGCTGTCATCATTGGCAAGACGAACACGGACGAGTTCGCTATGGGTTCTTCCACGGAGAACTCGGCGTACTTCGCCACGCGGAACCCGTGGGATCTGGGCCGGGTGCCCGGTGGGTCGAGCGGAGGAAGCGCGGCCGCCGTCGCTGCGGACGCGTGCGTGGCGGCCCTGGGAAGCGATACCGGCGGCAGTGTGCGTCAGCCCGCCGCCCTCTGCGGGGTGGTGGGCCTCAAACCTACGTACGGTCGGGTCAGCCGCTACGGTCTCATCGCCTTCGCGTCCTCGTTGGACCAGGTAGGCGTCTTGACGAAGGACGTGGCGGATGCGGCGATTCTGCTGGGGGGTATCGCAGGGTCGGATCCCTGTGATGGGACGGCTACAGACCTGCCCGTGCCCGACTATGCCGCTCTTCTGACCGCTGACGTGGAGGGAGTCCGCATAGGGGTGATGCAGGAAGCCTTCGTGAAAGGGCTTCAGCCGGAGGTAGAAGCGGCGGTGTGGACGGCGGTGGACAGACTGGTCGAGCTGGGCGCCGAGTTGCACGAGGTGAGCCTACCGCATGCCGACTACGCCCTGCCCGTGTTCTACCTGATCGCCCCGGCCGAGGCGAGTGCCAACCTGGCACGATACGATGGGGTGCGTTACGGTCATCGGGAAGAGGCCGAGAGTCTGGACAGTATGTACAAACGCACCCGCGGGCGCGGGTTCGGTCCTGAGGTGAAGCGGCGCATCATGCTGGGGACCTATGTTCTGTCGGCTGGCTATTACGACGCCTACTATCTGAAGGCCCAGAAAGCGCGTACACTGATCAAGGCCGATTTCGACGCAGCCTTCGAAGAGGTGGACGTCATCCTCGGACCCACGACTCCCACGACGGCCTTCGGTATTGGCGAGAAGATCGACGACCCGCTGCAGATGTATCTGTCGGATGTGTTCACCCTCTCAATGAATCTGGCCGGCATATGCGGCTTGAGCGTTCCGTGCGGTTTCGACGAGCAGGGATTGCCCATCGGGCTGCAGGTGACAGGCCCGGCGTTCGGGGAGGAGCGCGTGCTGCGGGTCGCTCTCGCCTATGAGCAGGCCTGTGATTGGCGCTTGCGCAGGCCGGATCTGTGACATCGGGCTTGCGTCGTCCCAAGGGTCTCCCAGAGAAGCGCCATCGGTGGCACGGTCGGGGCCCTGGGCCCGGCGCAGATCCCCTCCCGCGTACGTGCACCTGGGCAGACCTGGCGAGGTCATCGTCGGACCGTTTGGCGACTGATGGACGGATAAGGAGTTAGGCAGTGAAAGGTATCATCACCATCGCAGGGTTTGGAACCAGGTTTCTTCCGGCCTCGAAAGCCGTTCCCAAGGAGATGATCCCCATCGCGGGGAAGCCCCTGATCCAGTATCACGTGGAAGGCCTCGTGGCAGCAGGGATCACAGAGATCATCATCGTGGCGCGGGAGAACAGCGATGTGGTCCAGGACCATTTCTCGCCCAATCTGGATCTGCGGGAGCATCTGAGAGACTCGGGCAAGTTGGATCTGCTGGACGCAATGGAGCGTGTCGACCGCATGGCCGACATTGTCTTCGTGCGTCAGCCGGACGATCTGGCCTACGGCAACGCCACGCCCGCGCTGGCCGCCCGGAACTGGCTGACGCCTGGCGAGCCCTTCTACTACATGTTTGGCGATGACATTGTGATGGGCGACGTGCCGATCCCTGAACAACTACTCAACACCTTCAACCACGAGGGGCCTGCCGCCGCTCTGGCCGTGCAGGAGGTCCCCGACGACGAAACCCACCTATACGGCTGTGTGGAGCTGAAGCCGGGATCCGAGAACGATATGACCCGCATCGTCGAGAAGCCCGCCCCGGGCACAGCGCCCTCGAACCTGGTACAGATTGGACACTTCGTCTTCACTCCCGAGATCTTCGACGTGCTGGATGGCCTGGAAACGGGGAAGGGCGGAGAGCTCTGGTTGGCCGACGCCGTGGACATGCTGGCCGGCCAGTCCCGGGTGGTGGTCCATCCTATCGATGGCATCTGGATGGCCGCCGGTGATCCGCTGCGGCAGCTCAAGGCGTGCATCGAGGTGAGCCTGCGGCGCGACGACATGCAGGAGGAGTTGACCGCCTATCTGCAGTCGCTTGAGCTTTGAGGTGTGAACGCGACGGTAGAGTGTTACGCTGGCGCAGGCTACCCTGAGCGACCCCGGGCCCTGTTGATGGACGGCGAGCGGTTCGGCGTGGTCCAGGTGGAGCATCGTGCGCGGACACCCAGGGGCGTGCACTTCCGGGTCCGCCTGGACGATGGCCGGCGCTTCCTGCTGCGGTACCATGAAGCGCAGGATGCCTGGCGGGTGCGCGAGCTGGGCGCGCGCTGACTCCAGAGGCGCCCCCCTGATTCCCTCAGAGGGTGTGGCTCCTCTCCAACCTGATCTGACACCCCCATTCGCTGGTCGGTGGCGCAGTGCCAGGTGCTGGGCTCGCGCCGGATACGTAGACTCCTGCCGTCGGACACGGTTCGACGGGACTTGCTTCGATCGACAGCTTGAGGCGCCAGGCAGATGGTCTCGGGAGCTTCGGTAGGGGTAGCCCGGTGCTTCTAGTCTCTCGGGAAGGTTCCGGCCTTGTCCGCGGCCTCTGCCTCTTTCAGCAGCTCGCCTCGCTGGCGCTTTCTGTAGAAGTAGTAGAACCCCCCGGCCAGCGATAGCACGAAGACGATCTGGACCACCGTCTCCACGCCCTCCAAACCTGCCATGAAGGACTCGGTCGCCGCCAGGCCCGTGTACCCGATGTAGAGGAAGAACAGATTGCGCAACACGCTGCCAATGCCGGTCCCAATGGTGAAGACCTTGAAGTTGAGCTTCACTAGACCGCACACCACGGAGATGGGTGAGCTTGGCATCACGGGAATGCTCCGCAAGAGGATCAACGTCAGGTAGTCTCGGGCGGTACCGTTGAACCTGGATCCGATCTGTATGATCTCGCGATGCGAGACGCCCAAGAAGGACCCGAATGTGCCGATGGCGACGTCCTCGGCGACATCGGCCACAAGATAGAGGAAGCTGGTGCCCACGACGCGCCCGGCGGCGCCTATGATCGAGACCACGATCAGATACGCGAGCAGATGGCCCTGAGCACGGACGATGCTACCGGTGATCGTCATCACGAACGGGGATGGGATCGGGGCTAGGATCTCCTCGAGGATGGTGCCCAAGAACGTGAATAGCTCCAGGGGGATGTGGTTGGCCAGCGCTTCCAGGTAAGCCAGTAGTTGTGAGACCAGTCCCATCTTCGTGTCACTCCACTATCTGCACGGCATGATGCCGCTCCCGGTCGATGAGCGGGTTCGACCGCTGGGCTTGCTCAGACGAAGATAGTGTAGCACGTTTCAGGCCAAGTGCCAGGGTAGTGACCGTACGTGGCTTCGGGAAGTCCGCGGGGCCCAGGCCCTCGGCCGGTGTGTGCTTCACGGGAGCGACATCCGGTCGGCCCGTTGTGGTGTGCCGGTGAAAGGTGGAGCAGAGCTGCGACCAGAACCCCTGTTGGGGCTGATGGTCCACGGTCGGGCAGCTCGCGGAGCTGAGGCTGCGGTCTGTGCGCCATGATGTGCCATCAGCCGTTGTTGTACAGAGCCCGGGCGCATCGGTCCGCTTCGTCGACCTGTGGACAACTGAGACCACCTAAGGGCCACTGCTTCGACTTCTTTCCTGGGGCTCCTCGGCCTGGTCGGTTGCCTGTGCCACCCGACGTCTTACGATTTCCGGCAGTTTGTCCAGATCGTCCACGGAGCAGGTAAACCCGGAGCGGACCTCCAGCAGACGCGCCCGCACGCCACCTCCCATGCGCGCCTGGCACCGCACGATGAAGCTGATGTAGCGGGGCGGACCGGTCTCGCCTTGCTGAGAGGCATCGGTGGTTGCCCTGTCCTCCATAGCTGACTCTCCTTGGTGCAAGCACAGCGGTACCAGCCCCCGTGCTCAAGGCGCTGCCGGAAGGCCGGTCATCATCAGTGCTCTGAAAACAAGATCGATCTCGCTGCTCGTATGATGTAGGGTGCTCGTGGGGCGGCTGTGGGGGCATCGCTGCACCCCCACCGTTAAAGGCGCTGTCCGGCTTGATGCCCTCGGACAGCGCCTCTACTTGTCATAGACGGTTTGACGAGGGACATACCGCCTGACGGTGGCTCCATCAGATGTCCCTACCAGTCTAGCTTCAGCGCTGTATGAGAGGCAGGAAGACCTGACAGGGTCCAGGTTTCTGCAGGTATAGCCACGACAGGCCGGTGGTGGTGCCAGCACTCATGCCGGGGATGGTATGGTACTGGGCCGATGTGCTGGTAGTGCGGATACCGTGGCCGGGGGCGAGAGACTCGCTGAGCGTAGCCGTCCAGTGCCCCTGCGCATCGGCCGTCACCACCGCCAGAGAAGCCAACGCCTCCACCACCCCGTCTGTGTCATCCAGGAACAACTCGACGATACAGTTGGGGCACGCGCTGTAATCCCCGCTGGTGCCCTCCACCGTGGTTCCGTCAATGCTGGTCACCCTGGCCGGTCGGAACTCGCGGAACGCTGCCGGCAGGATAGGACCGAGCTGAATGGCGTCCTCCGGCTCGGGGTTACCGTCGACTTGAGGCCAGGGCCCAGTCCTGGCGATCACGTTGCTGCGGAGAGTGGCACCATCATAGAGAATGCCGTTCAGGGAGATCGCCGACAGCTGAGGGTCGATGATCTGGTTGTTCTCGACCAGCAGGTTTCTTGGGCCGTCCGAGAGATAGATGCCCCGCCCGCAAACGCCGATCGGCTGGTCGTCACCGTCAAGCCCGATCATGTTGCCCCTGATCTCGTGCCCTTGCCCAGTCACGCGGATCGTGTCGGCCTGCAGCGACCACTGGGAGACCGCCAGCCGGATGCCGGCGAAGACGTTCCCGTGGATCACGTTGTCCCTGTCCGCAATGCTGATGCCGCTGCCGCCCAACCAGTCGACCGGTGTGCAGATAAGGCCTGAATCAGTCTGCTTCTCGGTGACCCGTCCGTCGAATCGCGTCCCGATGAAGTTCTCACTGAAGGTGTTGTTGGTTCCCCGGATGGCGGCGGCCACACCGCTCAGTCCGAGGAAGTAGTTGTTGGTCACCAGATTGTGGTCAGCTCCACCCCCTGTCGAACCGGCCGCGAAGGCGATGCCTGCGTCTCCGCTGCCGCTGGCCGGGTTGTCGCCGCGCAGGACCGGCGCTGTGCCGGCGCTATTCAGGCCGAACCAGTTCTCCTCGATGACGTTGTGATCCGTGTTGAGATAGATGTGGGTCCTCAGATTCTGGAAGCCGAGGCCGCGGATCACGTGGTTGTTCTGGCCAGCGACGTCACCGACGATGAGCCCATCCTTCATCCCCATCCCGGGCCCACGGATGACGATTTTTGGCCCGGTGGTACGTCCTCCGGGTTGGGTCGTCCCATCTATGATGATGTCGCCGTTCAGCCGCCGGAAGATGCTGGTCCGGGTCGTGTTGAAAGTCTGGATGGTCCACATGTCATGCACGCTATCGTATCCCTCCGCCGCTGTGGCAGGGATGTCGAAGGCGATCAGGACCGGCTTCTCAGCGGGGGGTAGATTGCGCGCCTCAACGATGGCTCGACGCAACGTACAAGGTGTGTGGGTCACGCACGTACGGCTCATGTTATCATCGGGATCGGTCCCGCTGTTGACCGTGATCTTGGTCTTGTGGGTATACGCCGTTTCCGCGCTTTCGACGACCACGGAATGGCTCGCAAGTCCCCGGGGACCCTCTGCGGACACCAGGACTGCCCCGAACAGCGCCACAGTCGACACGGCAACCAGCGCCACTCTCCCTATTCTTCCCTGCATAGAGACCTCCTTACTTATGCTATCTGATCCATCGTATGCACGTGAGTATCAGTGTAGCACGGGAGTCTCTACGAAGTCTCTCCGGGATGGCGCGCGCGGCCAGCCTGGGGGTGACAGACGCGGGTTTCTGGTTGGAGTTCTACTCGGCTCGCCGGAGGACCGCGCGGTCGCGTTGGATGGTGCGCTCGCTCACGCCAAGCGCTCGGGCTAGGTCAGCCGTGGAAGGGCAGGCCCCTTGAGCGTCTGCTTCGTCCAGGAGGCGGGCCAGGCGGGCCCGGCGCAGCGCGATGCCTCCCGCGCTCCTCTTCAGAGCCCTGTCGGGCGCTCCAGCGTCGACGGTCCACTGCACCCGCACTGCAGCGCCGTCGGAGCGGGCCGGTAACTTGACGCTGGCGACGCCCACGCCGGGAGGTGGAGCGATGCCGCGCGCCTGGATTTCCTGCATCAGACGGCGCATGGTGGGATTACGGTGGAAGAACGCCTCGCGTCCCTCCTGATCCTCCAGCTGAGCGGCACCGGTCAGCAACTCCTCGTAGGCCCGGCTGAAGGTGGCGTGCGCGTCCTCATCCCGGCCGTTGGCGGCTAGCGCCATTGCATGGGCGTAGTAGATCTCCGGGACGACCTCTTCAGTGACGTCGCCCTGGGCCATGGCGAGCATCGCCTGACGGGTAAGCTCCAGGCCTTCGACGAGCTGCCCCCGGTCCAACTGAGCCAGGCCCTGGTACGCCAGCAGCTCGGGAATAAAGACCAGTTCGCCCATCTGCTCGCTGATCGTCTGGGCCTGGCAGAGATGGTCCAGGGCCGCCGCGGGCTCTCCGTCGACCCACAGGGCGTAGCCCAGGATGATCAGCGTCGTCGACTCCCAGTGCGGCTCGTCGAGGGCCCGGAACATGTCGAGCGCTTCCCGGGCGACCGCCCCGGCTCGGGCCGTCAGGGCGTCATCGTGATACAGCAGGTTGCATGCCATGTTGTAGCCGTTTATGGCGGTTCGCAGTGGGTCGCCGAGACATCGTGTGATCTCCCGAGCCTGCGCCATGGTGCGCAGACTGTCGGCGGAGCGGCCCAGATAGCTCTGGATCAGCGCTACTCCCTCCAGGGTCGCTGCCTCCCACCGCTCCAGACCTAGGTCGCGCCAGATGGTCAACTCCTCCTGAGCCACCGCAAGAGCCTCTCCCATGGTGTTGGTGTAGGCCAGCACGCACCGCAGACCTCGCAGCGCAGCGGCGAGATCGTACCGCAGCCCGTGTTCTAACGCGACCGCCCGTGCCTGTTGGAAGCACTCCCTCGCTCGCTCGTAGCTCCCCTGGTAGACCTGATATCCGCCTTGCTGGGTGAGGACTCGGGCGACACCGTGATGGAAGCCGCCCTGACGCGCCAGGGCCAGGGCCCGCTCCGCGATGCGAGCCGCCTGCGCTCCGTTCCCCATCCGTTGCTCTGCGCGAACCAGCACCAGCATCGCCTCCAGCTCCGTCTCCCCGTCCCTCTCTCTCTGGGCCTCCATTAACACGCCGCGGGCTAACTCGCGAGCCGTAGTGTCCTGGCGCCGTCCCTGGGCCAGCCGCGCCCACCGGAGCCTCTCCCGCACGCCGGAAGGCTCACCGCCCGCACCTTCGAGGATCGACTCTGCTTGATCGTAATCCTCCGCCAACAGGGCCACGTCCGCCGCCAACAGCCGGATCTCCCCCTCCGGACAGTCGGCCCGTGCGCGCAAGTGCTCCAGGCCCCGAGTGGCCGCCACGTGCTCCCCCCGCTGCAGGGCCTGCCGCACTTGCTCCAATGCAGTCTCCGTCGATTCTTCGCCAATGGGCAACGGCTTGCCCGCCGGTGAGGCAGACGAGGGGGACCGGAGTGCCTGGGCCAAAGCCTGAGTAGCCGGTTCGAGATCCATTCCCATTTCGTTCTGCACCAGGGAGACACAGCGCTCGTACGTCTCCAGTGCCGCCCCTCGCCGTCCCATCGCCTGGTAGCCTCTCATCAGCATCCGCACTGCCCGCTCATCGAAGGGTTCGCGCTGCACCAGGCGCTCAGCCAGGGGCACCAGTTCCCCATAGCGGCCTCTTTGCCACAGGGCATCACAGGCTTGGTGGGTGAGATGCACGTAGCGGAGGTACAGGGCCTCCCGCTCCTCCAACAACCAGTCGTCGTAGAGCCCCTCCATCAAGTCTCCGCGATACAGGGTCAGGGCGTGGAACCATCTCTCGGGATCGTCGCTGGCCGTTGCCTCGCGGAACGTGCTCACGTCCAGCCATACCGAGTCCGGCGGCAGCCGCAGCGTGTCAGAGGTTGCCTCCAGCCGCAGCGCTGGCAGCCACTGTCGCAGCTCCCACAGGGCGTGACTCAGCCGAATCCGTCCCTTTCTCTCTGGCATCTCCGGCAAGAGCTGGCCCACCAAACGGGTGCGCGACCGCACTCTGGGCTGCAGCAGGAGGACGGCCAGCAGGCCCAGGGCCCGGTACGGCGGGTGGTCCAGATCCTCACCGGCGGCGGTAGCTCTGAACTCGCCGAGCAGATAGAAGCGCAGCGAAGGGGGCGTCGAGGTCGGGTTGGCAGTGGTGGGTGTCATCGCACAGGCTCCCTTGGCTCTGTTGGCGTTCCCCCTGGTGTCGTGGCTATCCGGTCTCCGGTGGGCACTGCCGAAAGGTTCGAGGGCGTGCTCGTCGCTCCAGTGGGCGTGTCGTGCAGGTGGAGCGCATTGTATATCCGACCGGAGATCGCGACAAGCGGTTGGCGGTGGGACCTGCCAATCGCCTTGGCCTGACGGTTGGCGCATGGGCGGAATGGATGGTTTGTCGGTTGAGGTGGGGGTTCAGCATCACCCGAGGGGCCCGTGAGCCCCTGCGCCGGCAGGCGTGGGCACGCTGGAGGTACGAGTCCGCGGGCTTGGGGATATCACGCTGGTGGCGATGGGTTGCGTCGGGGGGCACTGTGCTTCTCAACGGTCAAGGTCACCGCGGCGGGCGTCCTGGTTGGACCTTGTCAGTCCACTATAGGCCTATCCTTATGATAGAGGGCGCAGCCCGTCGATGATGAGAGCGCCCTGGTCGTCGATCTCCGGCCCCGCGCACTTCGGCAAGAAGGAGGAGTTCGCAACGGACTCCGTGGACGTCGGGTGAGGGGCGCGCTGATCCCGGTGGGCCGATGTCGGATGTTCGCGGCCAGGGAATTGATCTCCGGGAGGGACCCGTCGGTCCGTCATCAAGACCACTGTCCCAGGCTCCCAAAAAGGGGGTAGAGTCGGAGGATGAGCTGCTCACCGGCGGGTGCCAGGGGGATGAGGCCGGCCCAGCCGATGATGAACCTCTGATCCTCCAGGGCCTCCGCTGCCAGGTCTGTGGTCTGTTCCAGTGGTTCACCGGGCCAGCCACGTCGTAGCAGCGGAGCAGGCCCTGCTAAGCAGGTGTGATCCTGGACGTCGTCCAAGCCAACCCACGGAGCGATAGGGTGCGGGTGGGAGGCGGCGCCAAGCCGCGCTGGCGGCGCCAAGCCGCGCTGGCGGTGCGATAACGCCGCCCCCATCCGATCGCTCACCCCAGCGTCCGGGGTAGGTCCGATGGCGTGTGGGGCCGTTGCTCCTCCATGGAGCAAGCCATCCCCGCTCGGCACGTTGAGGACCGGTGCGGCTGAATGTGGTTAATCTGCCCTTGCCACCAGGGGCAAGAAGTTGACGTTCGTGACCAGGAGGCCTGAGATGCGCACACTGATTCCCGTCTGACTCAATGCCGGGTTCACGAGCCGCAGGTAGTGACCGGCGGGAAGCACGAGATAGGGCACCCGGTAGCTGGCGCCATAGCTGGCCGTGGTGACGTTACGCAGCCGTACGCTGGTCACGCTCTCGTCCTCGGCGTCCCTATTGTAGAGGTACGTCTCGGTGATGGCGTCGACATCCTGGTCACCGTCGGGTATGACGGTGATATCGGTCACGAGGAAATAGTGCCCGGTGGGCACCCGTAGATTGGAGTCGGTAAACTCGGGCCCGCTGGCCGGAATACACCGCACACTGGTGCCATACCCAGGCGCGAGCGGGGTCGTGCGGACGCAGTGCACCGGTATCCCCGTATTGCCCAAGTATGCTTGCACAGGCCTGGCCACAGCCCACCCCGCAGCAACAACCGCCAAAATGACCGCCAACAAAAATCCCTGCGCATGCGTAACTGCTTCATTGTCGTCTCCCTTGTATGATAGCCCGCTTACCTTATGACCGACGGCGCTGCCTGTCCGCAGGGCGGGGCCTGTCTGCCCTTGTCGAGGCGTCCAGATCGCCTTTCTATGCGCCGTTCGTTGCCCAACCTACTTCAACAGCTGTAGGGTGGCTCCCTGTTGCGTGTGTCCGAGAGATTCATTGGGCTAGGATATCTGTCAACACCTCCTTACGATCCCGCCCCCGCGTTCGGGAGACAGTGCCCTGTGACGTATCTATGCTGCCGTGTCCGGGTCAGGTCACGCACCAGTACGAGCGCTGCCTTGCTCCGCCGCCTGGGACACTGGGCTTCAGCGCGAGGTCACGCCGACCAGGACGCGGCAGGCTGAGTGGCAGGACAGCCCTTCGCGCGCGGCGTGACGGCCGGAGCATACGCATTTCTTGGTCGTTGTCAACTGAGAGGTCTGCGGTATTCACCACATCCGATGGGATTCACGAATGGCTGGGATTAGCTGGGAATGGGGTCAGCGGGTTGCCGGTCGGGTTCAAACGGGTTGGCGCGCTGCCGACGACCGAGATTCCTCCTCGCTGACGCTCCTACCTAGAAAATAGACATGTTGCTGATCAGGCTCGCGC
>SKQX01000230.1 GCA_007118795.1 Thermoflexales bacterium
GGATAGCCCCCATTGTGGTCATAGTGGTGATGGGTGAAGAAGAGGTGGTCTATCTGAGTCGGCAGCAGACCGATCTTCGCAAGCCTGTGGGTGGTGGCCGGTCCACAGTCGAACATCAGGTAGTCGCCGTCCACCTCGAGCACGTACGAGGTGCCGAATCGGTCCGCGGTGGGCATTGGCGTGCCTGTTCCGAGTATGTGGAGCTTCATAGCCCGAGTCCCTTCCTTGGTCTGTTAACGGCGTCCTTCGCCCAACTCATCCCGTCCGGCGGGGTATGCATAGCAAGCCGCCAGGCGGGTTCGCGTCTGGAGATGCGGATCTGCGCATCGGCCAGCAGAGGCTCGCCGTCGCATCGGCGGCCGTTCCGGCACTATACAACAGGCCCATCGCCGCGTCAAGGGCGAGTCGCGCGCAAGGGTTTGGTCGTCGGTGGATGGCTGCTGCTCGATCGAGACAGCCGGCCCTCCTTCAAAGCCTGGGTAAAGCGAGTCCCGGCGTGGGCATCTGTGGGTGTCCGCGATGTTGGCGTATTCGGGCCAAGTTTTCCCCTTGTTCACGTGACGTCTGCCAAGGGTCAGGGCGAAGCGATGGTACCGTCGGCATCGCACTTCGACTGGTCGGAGTGATCTGAATCGGGCATTGTCCATCTCGGGGCGTTGGAGGCGCATCGCGAGAAGGGAGCGGCTGAAACGCCTGCTCATGCGATGGAACCGGCGTGGGCGGTGGCGGTTACGGTTGATGACTCGGTCCGGCACCGAGGAGACCCGTTGGTCGCCCCTGGTGGGCCGTTCGGCGCATCGGATTGGCTTCGAACACCCTTTCCAGCTGCCGTTTGACGCCTATGCGTTGACCACTATAATGCCCTACGGTGCGGTTCGGGCGACGGCTGTCGGCCACACCAGGCGCACGCGGGGGGAGTCTGAGCACAGGTGCTGGACCCACCCCCTACGAAGCCCATTCAGGGCATCTGAGAAGACTGCTCGGTAATGACGATATGATGACCCCCTGGCTCTGCGACTGGTTGCAGAACGGCGACCCGGCTGTGTCTGGAACGCGACCCCGAGCTGGCCTGTCAGAGGGCGTCACTCTGTGGGTGTGGATGTTCGCCGACGGGGTAGATGGCCGACGGAGCTTGCGCCAAGGCGGTTTGATGGCGCGGCTGAGGCAGGCGGGTCGGAAACCATGTGTGCGATGAAGCCAAGAAGGCTGTCGTGGGGAAAGTTCATCCGAGTCAGACGGCGGTTGCTGGGCAGACCCGCTGAGTAGGAGAGGATGCAGATGAAGGCGATCCTGTGCGAGAGTAGCTCAACGGTTCGCGTTGCCAACCTGCCAGATCCCGAGGCGGGGATCGGGGAGGTGCTCATCCAGGTTGGTGCCTGCAACCTGTGTGGGTCAGATCTCCATATGGCCGAGATCAAGGACTTCGAATTGCCCTATCCCTTCGTACCCGGCCACGAGTTGGCAGGGACTGTAGCTGTTGCTGGCGAGAATGTGAGACACGTTCAACCAGGCGACCAGGTCGCAGTGCAACCGGTGATTCGGTGCGGCACGTGCCCGCTCTGTCGCCGAGGCCACGCAAACTTGTGTCAGAATCCCCAGGTGATTGGATTGCACCGTCCGGGAGGCTTTGCGGAGTACGTCACTGTGCCGGCTGAGAACGTGTACGCCAGCGACGGGGTTCCCCATTCGACCGCGTCCTGTACCGAACCCCTGGCATGCGCATTATACGGGCTGAGACGCCTCAACTCCAGGGTCGGAAGCGATGTCCTCATCTTCGGGGCCGGTGGCATGGGACTGTTTTTTCTGCAGCTGATTCGCAACTCAGGCAGTAGACGAGTTACCGTCGTTGACCTGCATCCGCTCCGTCTTCAAGCAGCTGAGGATCTCGGTGCCGATCAGGTCGTTGTCGCTGATGGGGGCGAAGAGGCGATGCTGGCGGAAATCCAACCATTGGGCTTTGACTCTGTGGTTGATGCAACAGGGGTGCCCGATGTTGTTGAAGTCGCGTTCCGTCACATTGGTCCGGCCGGTAGGCTTCTGATGCTGGGATCATGCCCGACAAAGGCGGTGATCTCGATTCGACCGCGCATCGTGCAATCTCGGGACATCACGGTGGTTGGGTCCTTCGGATTCGGATTTGAGTTTCCGGCCGCTCTTCACCTCCTGCGGGAGGGTCGAGTGACTGTCGATCCCATTGTCACACACCGCTATGGGCTGGACCGGTTCGTCGAAGCTTGGGAGCAAGCCCGCTCAGGCACTGAAGCCATCAAGGTTCAGATAGTGCCAGACTGAAGGGGTGGACCGCCCAAGATCGCGATGTCCGCAGATATGGAAGGGTGCTCCGGCATCGTCGGGCGTCAAGAGACGATGCCGGCCGGTGACTTCTGCGCCGAAGCCCGGGATTGGATGGCATGGGACGGACACGCCGCGCTGTATCTGCCCAGCGAAGCAGCCCACGAGCGGATTCGCCAAGCTGCCCGACGAGCGGTGGAGACCGTGCCCATGATGAAGCCGGCAGCAGGTTGCAGGTTGCAAGTTGGGGGTTGCAGGTTGAAGGTTGCAAGTTGAAGGTTGCAGGTTGCAGGTTGCAGGTTGAAGGTTGCAGGTTCAAGGTTGCAGGTTGCAAGTTGAAGGTTCAAGGTTGGCTCTGCTGATAAAAGGTCATTCGGTCGCTCACGGTGGGGAATGCAAGCCGAGAATCGGCATTCTTGGCAGCTTCATCCCTAGAACGCTGGTTCTCACGGCCCGAAGTGGGGCTTCATGCCCAGGCACCTTGAGCGTCTGCGGGTTCTTTCAGGAGAGCCAAGGTTGCGGGGAGGGTCGTGGTCATGGCGCTCTCGCCCTCCCTCATCTGTTTTGCGTCTTTGCCCCTTTGCGTCTTTGCGTTAGACGTGCTCGTGTCGTGGGACCCGATTACCTGCTGAATCCTTCCACGGGAGATCGCATAGTACGGGTACCGGGACAACGTATGTCGCGCCCAGAAGGAGGAACACGATTGTGACAGAATCACCGGAAAAGGAAGCGTTGATAGAGGATTCCAAACACCTGTTCATCGCACGATCTCGTTCAGAGGATCTTCGACGCGATCCGATCATCATCCAGGAAGGGCAGGGGCTGACAGTCACCGACGTAGACGGCAAGGAGTATATCGACTCCCTCTCAGGCATCTGGGTAGTCAACATCGGTCACGGTAACCGGGCCGTGATCGATGCCATGACCAAACAGCTGAACCAGTTGGCTTTCAGCTGGCCGGCGGGGACTCTGAACGAGCCTGCCATCCGGCTAGCCCGGTTGCTGTCGGACATCACCCCGCCGGAGCTCACCACGGTGCGGCTGCTGAACAGCGGGTCTGAGGCGACCGAGGCGGCATTGCGGTTGGCGCGGCAGTACTTCCTGCAGACGGGGCATCCCAGGAAGGTCAAGACCATCTCGCGCCATCTCTCCTGGCACGGTTCGACCATGGGAGCGCTCAGCATGGGCGGGACAGCCGCCTGGAAGAAATCATATGCTCCGTTGCTGGGCGAGTGCCGACACGTGCCCCCGCCCTACTGCTACCGCTGTCCATATGGTCTCACTCACCCAGCATGCGATCTGGCCTGCGCCCGCGTGATCGAGCGGATCATCGAGTGGGAAGATCCCGAGACTGTTGCCGCTCTGTTCATCGACCCGGTGATGGTCACGGGGGGCATACTGGCTCCGCCGGACCACTATCTTCAGGTACTGCGCGACATCTGCGACCGCACCGATGTCCTGCTTGTCTTCGATGAGGTCATCACCGGTTTCGGGCGTACAGGCCGCATGTTCGCCATGGACACCTTTGGCGTCACACCGGACATTGTCGCGTTGTCCAAAGCCATGGGGGGTGGATATGCACCGCTGGCGTGCATCATCGCTTCCGAGACCATCGCGGAGGCCTTCTGGGGCGAAGCGGGTGGGTTCACCAGCGGACACACCTTTGGAGGCAATCCA
>SKQX01000198.1 GCA_007118795.1 Thermoflexales bacterium
ACTTACGATGGTGGAGATAGCGATCCGGTGCTCCAGAATGTGAACCTGGTGGCGGAGCCGGGTCAGATGGTGGCTCTGCTGGGCGCCACCGGTTCGGGGAAATCTACCCTGGTCCACCTGATCCCCCGCTTCTACGACGTGGATCGGGGGCGGGTCACGTTGGATGGAGTGGACGTGCGAAAGCTGCCCCTCCGTCAGCTGCGGACCCAAGTGAGCATCGCGCTCCAAGAGCCGGTGCTCTTCAGTGGAACTATCCGCGATAACATCCGCTATGGCCGCCCCGACGCCGAGGACGAAGCGGTCATCGCCGCCGCCCGGGCGGCTCAGGCGCACGATTTCATCACCGATTTGCCCCGGGGATACGACACGTACGTGGGGCAGCGAGGGGTAAACCTCTCCGGCGGGCAGAAACAGCGCGTCGCCATCGCCCGGGCCCTCCTTGTCCAGCCGAAGGTGCTGATCCTCGATGCCAGTACCTCCAGCGTGGACGTGCAGACCGAGATCGAGATCGAGCAGGCTTTGGAGCAGCTAATGGAGGGGACCACCACCTTTGTGATCGCCCAGCGGATCAGTTCGGCGCTGACGGCGGATAAGATCGTCGTTCTCGACCGCGGGACCATCGTGGCCGAAGGGGCGCACGAGGAGCTCATCGACTCCAGCGAGATCTACCAGGAGATCTACCGCTCGCAGCTGGGGGACGGAGGGATGATTTATGGCTGAGAAGCGAGGGGATCGAGAGCGAGGACAGGACGCGAGAAGACGTGGCGCGATGGGACGGCACGGGGCCCGGATCGAACGAGCCGAGGACGTACGCGGGACCTTGCGGCGCCTGGTGGATGCCTTTGGGCCCTACAAACTGGTCTTGGTGGTCGTCCTATTGTTCGTCGTCATCGGGACGGTGCTCAGTCTGCTGGCGCCCTTCTTCATGGGGCTTGCCATCGATCGCTATATCCAGGAGGGGATCAGAAGCGGCCTCCAGCGCATGGTTCTGCTCATGCTCGGGGCATACGTGGGAGACTGGCTCACCTCCGCTGCGCAGGCCGCGTTGATGGCCCGGGTCTCCCAGCGGGTGCTGCGGGACCTGCGCGACAACCTGTTCAGCCATATCCAGAGCCTTTCGCTGAGTTTCTTCGATCGGCAACCGCACGGCGAACTGATGAGCCGGCTGACCAACGATCTCGATGTGCTCAACCGGGTTCTTTCTCAGCAGGTGACCCAGACGGTGTCCGGACTGCTCACCCTGGTGGGAATCCTGGTGATGATGTTCGCCATCAACTTCTGGCTCGCCCTGGGCTCGATGATCGTCTTCCCCTTTATGCTCTGGTTTGTGGGTTGGGTGGGTAAGCGAACCCGCAGCGGCTTCCGCGACTACCAGATGCGCATCGGCGAGCTGAACGGGCAGCTCGAGGAGATGTTCAGTGGGCAGCGCGTCATCATCGCCTACGGCCAGGAGGCCCGCACGCTGGCCGACTTCGACCGTGCCAACGAGATGGTGCGCGACGTCGGGATCCACGCTCAGACTTTCGCCATGCTGGTACCCCCGCTTATGGGCATCTTGAGCAACGCGAACATCGCCATCCTCGCCGGTTTGGGCGGCTGGATGGTGCTCCAGGGCGTGGCCACCGTGGGCACCATCGCCACCTTCTATAACTATTCACGTCGGTTCGCTGCGCCCCTCCGGCAACTGGGCGACCTCTACAACCAGCTCCAGTCGGCCCTGGCGGGCGCCGAGCGGGTGTTCCAGATCATGGATGAGAAGCCGGAGCTGCCCGATGCGCCTGATGCCGTCACACTGGAGGACGTCGCTGGGCAGGTCGTCTTCGACCAAGTCGACTTCAGCTACGAGCTCGGCGTGCCGGTGATCAAGAACGTAAGCCTGGAGGCATGGCCGGGCCGTACCTTCGCCCTGGTCGGGCCCACCGGAGCGGGCAAGACCACCCTCGTGAATCTGCTCACCCGCTTCTACGACGTAGACAGCGGATCGATCTCCATCGACGGGATCGACATCCGCCAAGTCAAGAAGCACAGCCTGCGGCGGAATCTCGGCATTGTGCTTCAGGACAGCTTCCTCTTCTCCGGGTCTGTGATGGAGAACATCCGGTACGGCCGGCTGGATGCGACCGATGACGAGGTGATTGCTGCTGCACGGATGGCCAATGCCGACCAGTTCATCCGCCGCCTGCCGCAGGGATACCAGACCGAGCTGACCGAGCGCGGGGGAAACCTCAGTGAGGGACAGCGTCAGTTGCTCGGCATCGCTCGCGCGATCCTGGTGGATCCGGCCATCCTCATCCTGGACGAGGCCACCAGCAGTGTGGACACCCGGACGGAGATGCGCATTCAGGAGGCCCTGCTCCGGTTGATGGAGGGGCGAACCAGCTTCGTCATCGCCCACCGGCTCAGTACCATCCGCGACGCCGATCGCATTCTGGTAATCCGGGACGGGGAGATCGTGGAGCGCGGAAACCACGAGGAGCTGCTGGCAGCCCGGGGCTTCTACCACGACCTCTACATGAGCCAGTTCAAGGGACGCGCGGTCCCCGAGGACGCTGCCGTAGCGCTCCGCGCGGTGCCACGTGCGTCCTAGCTGGATGGAAGCCCGCGGGAAGCGCTCCGCGCGGCTGCCCGAACAGCGTCGAGCCCTGGGCATCCGGCCGAGGGATGGACACCTAGCGGATGGCTGGGAAACTAGGGGGTGTTCTTGACTGGGGAGGGTAGCCATCCGGGGGGATCCTCGGCCTTTGCACGGTGCACAGGGTCGTTGGTCGGTGTGGAGCCCTGTGGGATGGTTCTGACCTTCATGGGTCTTGGTGCTGCTCTCGTCATTGAGTGTCAGGCCCGCCGCGGGGCCGGAAGGAGCGAGCTTCGATGAGACGAGCCTCATCGATTCGTGCCGTGAATCTTCTCTATCTGGTGACCTTCCTGACGCTCCTCGGGGGGAGTCTGCTCCTTGCCGACCTGTCCCTCGGCTGGCGAGTGGTAATCAACCAGTTGGTGTTTCTGATGGTGCCCCTGGTGCTCTACCTTCTCGTCACGGGGCAGCACCGTGATCTGCGGCAGAGCCTGAGGCTGCGCCCCGTGAGCTGGCCTGTCATGGGCTTGAGCCTCGTCATTGGGCTCGGTCTGTGGCAATTCGATAGTGCCCTCGCCGTATGGATCAACAACGCCCTAGATTACACCATCCCCCTGCCTCCCGAAGCGCTGAACGTGACCGTGGTCGATCAGGTGGCGATGCTCTTTGGAGTCGTCATCCTCGCGCCCGTGGTTGAGGAACTGCTGTTCCGCGGTGTCATCCAGCTTGCCTACGAGCGCCGCGGCCCGGTCCTCGCCATTGTCTCAAGCACGGTGCTATTTATCATGATCCACCAGGAGTTGGCCCAAAGTGTCGCTCTGATTCCCGTGACCCTGGCCCTGGGTTACGTGACCTGGCGGACTGACTCGGTCGTCCCGGCTATCGTCATCCATCTGGTCAACAATGGGCAGGCCATGTTGGCCCCTGCCCTGGAGGGCACCGCCTTCGGTCGCTGGGTCTTCGTCCCCTCGGCCGGGGCTGCTGCCATCGGTGCCGGGATCGCCCTGCTTGCCCTACTGGTCTTCGCCCGCCTCACGCCCAAACGCGAGGAGGAACGGAAACCATCCGGGCGCACCTGGCTGGGCCGTAACTGGCCGGTCGTGCCCATCGTGCCCATCTACGCCTTCGCCATCCTGACGGCCATCCTGTTCGGTGTCAGTCCCCAGACCCTCGCGATGGGCGAGCGGGTGGACCTGGGTCCCGCGCCCTGGGAGGAGCAGGTCCATTGGCGGTACGAAATCCGCAACGCTGTCGATGAGAGGGTGGGGGAGGCTGAGTGCTCCCTGGTCCCCGATCCGGATTCTCTACTGCTGAGCTGCTCCATGGAGCAGTCGGCGTATGAGGCCGATGCGCCCTTCGGGTACTTCTC
>SKQX01000064.1 GCA_007118795.1 Thermoflexales bacterium
CATACTCAATGGGGAGGACCCGCCATGACACGCACAAAGATCGTATGCACTATCGGTCCGGTGACGAACAGCCCGGAGAAGATGCGCTCCCTTATGCAAGCGGGTATGAACGTAGCGCGTATCAACTTCTCCCATGGGGATCACGCTACTCACAGCGAGTCCATCGCCACGCTCAGAGAGGTGGCGGAAGAGGAGCGGTGCCTGGTGGCCGTCATCGCGGACCTGCAGGGCCCCAAACTGCGCGTCGGTGAGATCGAGGACGAGCCCATGGCGTTGCGGCGGGGGGAGCTGGTGACGCTCTCACCATCCCCGGTATCGAGCGGGAAGGATGAGATTCCGGTGCCCCATCCAGAGCTTCTTCGGGACCTCACGGCGGGGCAGACGGTGCTTCTGGACGACGGCGACCTAGCCCTGACGGTGGAGAGGCGGGGCGACGGGAGCCGCTTGCAGGCTCGGGTGGTGACCGGGGGAGCTCTGACCTCCCACAAGGGGATCAACGTGCCGGGAGCGCAGCTGTCGTTCTCGTCCCTCACGGAGAAGGATAGAGATGACGCGGCTTTTGCGCTGGAGTGCGGGGTGGACTACTTCGCACTCTCGTTCGTGCGTCGGGCTGCGGATGTGCGCGAACTCCGCCATTTCCTCCGATCGCTTGGAGCCGAGGATCCGTCGATCATCGCCAAGATCGAAAAGCCGGAGGCTCTGACGGATTTTGCTCAGATTCTGGCTGAGTCCGATGCGATCATGGTCGCTCGAGGGGATCTCGGTGTGGAGACACCGGCGGAGGAGGTCCCCTTCCATCAGAAGCGGGTTATTCACGCCTGCAATCGAGCGGGCAAGCCCGTTATCACGGCCACCCAGATGTTGCAGAGGATGATAGAGCATCCTCGGCCGACACGGGCCGAGGCGTCAGACATCGCGAATGCCATCCTGGACGGCACGGACGCGGTGATGCTCTCGGGAGAGACCGCTGTAGGCCAGTATCCCATCAGAGCAGCGGAGACCATGGCAACGATCTGCGCGAACGCGGAGGCCCATCTCCCGCGAAGCCGACTGGGAAAAGGTGGTGGCAGCTGCTACGATGTGACCACGGAGGCCATCAGCTTGAGTGCCGTGGAAATAGCCACGGAGGTTGGCGCACGGGCCATCGTGACGGCAACCATGTCCGGCACCACCGCACGAATGGTGGCGCGGCACCGGCCGGCGGTCCCCGTCGTGGCGGTGACGCCGGATGTGACCACACTCTATCGACTGGCCTTAGTGTGGGGAGTGATCCCCGTGGAGGTTCCCGAGTTCACCACGACGGACGAGATGGTGGAGATGATGGTAGAGGCTGGTCGCGAGAGGGGCCTGGTGGCCTGGGGCGACTCGGTCGTGCTCACGGCGGGCATTCCGTTCGGCCACGTCAAGAAGACAAACATGCTCAAAGTCCACGTGATGGGGGAGAGCCAGATGATGTGAGAGGGCCCGGACGCTGAAGCACGTGGAGGCCGAGCCAAAACGCGGCTCTACTCGAGGAAGAACGGTGGCTGATGGTGGCCCGTGGCTCGACGGGACTTGTCAGCCGCAGCGCCGCGGGAGGCAGCTGCTACGGCTCCGCAACCGCCAGGCCCTCTGGAGAGGACTGGTCTTCCGAGGTGGCCACGGGCTCACGGTCCTGCTGAGCGACAGCAGAGCCGCAGTAGGGACAGAGGGACCAGTGAAGGCGAACGGGGTTTCCGCAGGCCGAGCAGGCCCTCTTGAGACGGGTGTGGCAGTCGGGGCAATAGAGGAAGCTGTTGTCCGCGCGGTGACCGCAGTTGGGGCACTGCTCCGGTTCCTCAATGGTCTGCAGCAAGGCCTCCTGCTCAAGGGAATGCTCGTAAGCCTCTTCAAGGGTTTCGCGCGGACGAAGCATAAGGTAGACGACCAGCCCAACGATGGGCAGCACCAGCACGAGTAGGGTGGCGAGGATCTGGGCCAGAGGATCCCGGGACCGGGCACGCATATCCCGAAAGGTCCAGATGGCCATGCCCCCCAGCATGGCGATGGTCACTGCCCCACAGACCGTCGATAAGACCGTCAGTATGGTTGGGATGCTCTCCAGAAGGATCTCCATTGATCATGCACTCCCTGGTTGGCTGCCTGGCTCGTGACACGGTATTATACCATCGGTCATTGCGGCAGCAAGCAATGGCCGGGGTTGGGAGGGGTAGTAGCCCCTGCTCCGGGCGCTCGAGAGAGGCGAGGAGCCGGGGCAGGTCCACGGCGTCCACCCAGTTGGAGCCAATGACTGGAGTTTGTCACCGGCGCCTATCCTTGACAACCGGTCTGAGCTGTGGTACTCTCCCCAGCCGGTTCGCTGACCGATCCATCCTCTCCACCAGACAAGGCATACTGCACCGATTTCCGCCGCTGGGAACGTGATGGCAAACTTGACTCTAGACTCGTGTTACGGAGATTGAGGGAGATATGGCCGTGTTGAGCACGTCGGCGCCGCGTAGACCGACGATCGTTGTTCCCACATACAATGAGGCGGAAAACGTCAGACCGATGGTCGAGGCGCTTCTAGCACTGGATCTGCCCGAACAGAGCGTCCTGATCGTGGACGACGCATCGCCCGACGGGACGGGCCGAATCGCGGACGAGCTGGCGGACCAGTACCCAGGACGCGTGCACGTGCTCCACCGGCAGGGCCAGCGGGGACTCGGACGGGCTTACGTGGATGGATTTCGCTGGGCGCTGGAGCAGGGAGCTGAAGCGGTAGTCCAGATGGACTGCGACTTCTCCCACGCGCCCAAGGACGTGATTCGACTTCTCGCCCCCCTTTCAGAATACCACGTCGTCATCGGTTCCCGATATGTGGAGGGGGGCGAAGTGGCGGAGGACTGGAGGCTTGGGCGCGAGCTCCTGTCCTGGTGGGCGAACCTCTACACTCGGCTAGTTCTGAGGTGCCCGGTCCGCGACATCACGGGCGGCTTCCGGGCGTGGCGTCGCGAAGCCCTGGAAGGGATCGACTTGAGCGCCATTGGTTCTCAGGGGTACATCTTCCAAGTGGAGATGGCTTACGTGGCGAGCCGGCTGGGATACCGGATAGTAGAGGTTCCAATCTACTTCGCGGATCGTCAGGCCGGAGAGTCGAAGATGAGCATGCAGGTCAAGCTTGAGGCGGCGTTGGGAGTGTGGAGGATCTGGTCGCGCCATCATCATCTGAGACCGGGCGACCGCGCGTCGGTATGATCCGGAAGAGACTGCCCGATCTGGGCGTCCTTGTCCTCCTGTTTCTGCCCCCCCTATTCCTCTTTGCTCCCGTTGTTCTGGGTTCAAGGACCCTGCTCCCCGCGGACATCCTGTTCTCATTCGAGCCTTTCCGTGCTGGGGCCGACGCGTTTGGCATCTCCTATCCCCACAACCATCTGCTGGGCGATCTCATCCTGCAGAACTACGCCTGGAAGCAATTCCTGATCGAGGCCATTCAGAATCTGGAGTTACCTCTTTGGGATCCGTACCTCTTCTCCGGACATCCATTCCTGGCTAACGGGCAACATTCAGCGCTCTACCCGCTGAGCGGCGTCTTTTACGTGCTGCCCCTCTGGCGCGCTTACGGTGTGTTCACCTGGCTCCAACTGGGATTGGCTGGCAGCTTCACCTATCTGTTCGCCCGGGTACTGGGCACGGGGCGCCTGGGAGCACTGATCGCAGGGATCACGTTCCAGCTAAGCGGGTTCATGACCGTTTCGGTGGTGCACCCCATGATCATCGCGGGGGCTTCCTGGCTGCCCTTCATCCTGGCTATGGCGGAACTGGTGGTGCAGCGGCGGCCGATAGGGAGCGGATCCCCCACGTCGTTGCCGTGGGTCCTGCTGGGGGCATTAGGCCTGGGTTGCCAGATGCTGGCGGGGCACGCTGAGAACACTTACTTCGTGCTATTGGTCACCGGGCTGTACGCAGCGTGGCGGCTGGG
>SKQX01000049.1 GCA_007118795.1 Thermoflexales bacterium
AGGATCATCTGACCCGCTGCGCCGACTGTCGAGAGGAGTACGAGGCCCTGTTGGAAGCCCTCCGCCACCTGCACGAAGCCTAAGACCGTCGCCCGCTTCGGGTCTCCTGAATGCCCCTGACTCGACCGGACCACAGAGGACGGTGACGAGACAGGCCAGAGCTTCTTCATAGCCGGCCTGAGCGCCACGCAAACCCGGGCAAGCGCGCCACAGCCGACAGAAGAACTCTCTGCTCAGGACGTAAGCTTTCAGCCTCTCGTTCCGTATATATGGGGAAGGCCGATTGACCAGAACGAAGGGGAGGTTACGATGCGACGGATAGTTTGGATTGGGCTGTCGACCGTTGTGCTGGCCGGTTGTGCACTGTCCGGGGGTCTTACGATCGAGGGCGAACCGACGGATTCGCTCCCGGTGACCGCCGTGGCGCCGGCCCCGGATCCAACGGAGAGCAGTCCGCCCGCCACGACGCCGGAGCCGGCGGAGAGGCCCCCGGCTGGAGCGGTGTCTCAGTTTGATACCGACTTCGCGATACACAGCGTGCCGTACGACGAGATCCTCTCGGGCGGCCCTCCGAAGGACGGAATTCCCGCTATCGACGCACCCAAGTTCGTGGGCATTGAGGAGGCCGACGAGTGGCTGGAGCCACAGGAGCCGGTGATCCTGGTTGAGGTGGGCGATGTCGCGAAGGCGTATCCAATTCAGATCTTGATGTGGCACGAGATCGTGAACGATGTGATCGGTGACGTGTCGGTGGCGGTGACGTTCTGCCCCCTCTGCAACACGGGTATCGCCTTTGAGCGGACGTTCGATGGACAAGTGCTCGACTTCGGGACCACTGGTCGGCTTCGTTTCAGCAACCTGATCATGTACGATCGGCAGACGGAGACGTGGTGGCAGCAAGCCACCGGCGAAGCTATCGTTGGCGAGTTCACCGGCCGGCAGTTGACGTTCGTTCCCGCATCGATGGTCTCCTGGCAGGACTTCAAGGAAGCGCACCCCGACGCAAACGTTCTCTCGCGTGACACCGGCTACAGTCGCGACTACGGCAGTAATCCGTATAAGGGGTACGACGACGTGGAGGGTTCGCCGTTCCTCTATGATGGCCCCGAGACGCCAGAGGTTCTTCCTCCGATGGCGAGGGTCCTGACCGTTGAGCTAGATGACGAGGCCGTGGCCTATCCCTTCGAGCTGCTGGAGGAAGTGCGGGTGGTGAACGATACGGTCGGCGATGCTCCTATCGTCGTGCTGTGGGCCTCTGGCACCGCGTCCGCCTTGGACGCTGGCACGGTGGCGGCAGGAGCCGATGTGGGCGCGGCGACAACGTACGCTCGGGAGCTGGATGGCAAAACGCTGACTTTCGTCTTCGAGGGCGACCGGGTCGTCGATGAGCAGACGGGAACCGAATGGGACGTGCTGGGACGCGGCGTGAACGGACCGTTGGCGGGTCAGCAACTGGAGCCGGCTGTCGGCATCAACTACTTCTGGTTCTCGTGGGCCGCGTTCAGACCGGAGACGCGTATATACGGTCCCACTGAGTCGACCTCAGCGGCCCGTCAGACGGTCCCGGCATCGACAGGCGTGGAGCTTGAGGTCGATTTCCAGATCGATGTTTATCAGGGTGCAGACGTACTGGGCGGATCGTCAGTGATGCTCTCAGAGGTGCTGGCCCTGGGAAAGCCGGTCGTCCTCAATATGTGGGCTGGGCTGTGCCCCATCTGCCGCACCGAGATGCCTGAACTGCAGGCCTTATACGAGGTGTACGGAGGCCAGGTGCTCGTCGTCGGGGTCGATGTTGGATCGCTCGTTGGGCTGGGCTCTGAAGAGGATGCCCTGTCCCTGCTCGAGGATTTGGCGATCACGTATCCAGCCGGGAGCACGCCCGATGCCAGGACTATCCGAGATTACCAGGTCCTGGGAATACCGGCAACCTACTTCATCACGCCAGTCGGTGATGTCGTCGAACGCGGGGACGGCATCCTGACCAGGGACCAGTTGACCACGAAGATCGAGACGCTGATAGAGGTTTCTGTGGACTCCTAGGAGTTGGAGGTCGTTCTGCGACCAGGTCGCGAGTTCGCTCTGGGCCACGGGCTAAGACCAAGCGTGCATCGCGTCAGGAGGAAAGGAGTAGGTTGATGTTTGGGATTGGTGATGAGGCACCCGAATTCGCGATTCCCTCGGCGGACGACGACCTTGTGTCTTTGAGCGAGATCCTGGATGAGGGACACGTCGTACTGCTCGTCTTCCTGCGTCACCTGGGGTGACTACACTGAAGAGAACACGTGGCACAGTTGTGCCCCTATGACGATGAGCTCGAACGGTTGGGCGTGAAGGCGCTGCTGGTCACGTTCAGCTCCAAGGGTTTCGCTCACAAGTTCCGGGAGAAGGTGTGTTCGTCATTTTCCGTCCTGATCAACCGCGAGCGAGACCTCTATCGGACCTATGGCCTGGAGAGCTCACTGCTGCGCTCCTGGGGCTGGAGGAACCTGTGGTCCTACGCTAGGAAGCTGGTCTCCGGCCAGGAATGGAAAGGTATCCAAGGAGACTCGACACAGCTGGGCGGGGAGTTCATCATCGACCGGGACGGCACCGTGCGGTTCGCCCACCGCAGTCGCGATCCAACGGACAGACCACGGGTTGAGGCACTCATGGAGCATCTCCAAGAGATCAGCCGACAGCGCAAGGATCTAGACGGTGAGTGACACCTGGGCCCTGATCATCGTCGGTGCGGGATCCGCCGGTCTGACGGCAGCGGGCTGGGCCGTCCAGCTGAAGGCGAGGGTCGCCACCGTCGAACGAGACCGCTTGGCCGCGGACTGCACCCCGACCGGCTGCGGGCCCAGGAATGGTGCTCAAAGCCGACCAGCTAGCCCGCCAGATGCGGCACACCGGTCAGCACGGCCGGGTCCCCGTCGACCAGGAGGTCGAACGAAAGACCTTCACAGTTTCGAGGGGAACCGACCTCTTGCGCGTCGGGTCTGCGTTGCCCAGGCGTGGAGCGTGGCCGAGTTACTGAGAGCGTGGTGGACCATGACGCGTCAAGACGGAGGTAAGGAACGCGCCGCCAAGAGCGTCAGGATAGACGGAAGGTGGCCCGAATTCGACAGGTAAAACAGCCATTTGGGTAACGCACAATCGTGTTGGCCAGCGAGGAGTGATCAACTGTGAAAGCACTATGGAAGAACGTTGTCCTCGCCGAGAGCGACGAGACCATCGTCGTGGAAGGTAATCATTACTTCCCGCAGGAGTCAATCAACCGACGGTACTTCCGGATGAGTGATCATCACACGACGTGTGCCTGGAAGGGCAGGGCCAGCTACTATGACTTGGTGCTGGGAGACGACGTCAATCGAAACGCCGCGTCGTACTATGCCCGGCCCAAGGAAGCCGCCGAAGAGATCAAGGATTACCTCGCATTCTGGAAGGGCGTGGAGGTTCAGGCGTAGATCACCCTGGCAATAGAACACCATCTAAGGAGATGAGACTACCATGACAACGACCGACACCTATGATGCCGTTCTCATCGGCTCCGGGCAGGCAAACACCCCCCTGACCACAACCCTGGCGCAGGCTGGCTGGGAGGTGGCCCTCGTCGAGCGGGAGCACGTGGCCGGGACCTGTATCAACGAAGGGTGCACGCCTACTAAGACGATGATTGCCAGCGCTCGGGTGGCCCATATGGTCCGCCGTGGGGATGACTTCGGTGTCCAGACCGGATCTCTCAGGATCGACATGGCCCGCGTCCGAGAGCGCAAACGGAATATGGTTGAGAGTTTCCGCAAGGCGAATCGCCGCCGTCTCGAAGCAGCGGAGGGCGTGGATTTACTCATGGGTGAAGGGCGCTTCACCGATACGCAGTCGGTGGAGGTGCGCATGAACGATGGATCTACCCGTCACATGACCGCGGAGAAGATCTTCATCAACGTCGGTCAGCGACCC
>SKQX01000095.1 GCA_007118795.1 Thermoflexales bacterium
CCGCCATACCGAGCTCGCTGAAAACGTGGCCCGCATGCAGCACCGCGCGGGCTTCCATCGCTGGCCATGCAGCGCCCCGCGCGAGCTCTAGAGCCAGCAGGCTTCGCCGCCAGGCTTCCTCCTTGTTCCCCTCGCGCAGGTGAACGCCCGCCAGCTCCAACAGTGCCTCACTTTCCAGCACCGGGTCGGCCAGGTCCCGCGCCAGTCGAAGGGCCCGCTCGCAGTGCATGCGCGCTCTCCCGTAGTCATCGCCGGCAGCCGCGACCAGTCCCAGGGTGGCATGGGCCGCCCCCTCCAGAGCCCGATCTCCGACAATCTCGGCCAGCGCTAGCGCTTCCCGGGCGTGCTTCTCGGCGGCGGCATGATCCATCCGGGCCACGGCCGCCACAGCCAACTGACCGAGCACCTGAGCCTGCTGGCGATGGTCCTCCAGCTGCCGGTACAGGCCCAGCGCGTCGGTCAGGTGATCCACGGCCCGGCACAGCATCTCGCGCTCCATTTCGACGATGCCGAGCCACTGGAGCGTGGAGGCACGAATCTCAGAAACGTCGCCCGACGCCGTCAGTGCCAGAGCCTGCTCCAGGTGCTCCTGGGCCGCTTCCAGCTCCCCCTGCATGCGGAGTGCCCTGCCCAACTCGCGAAGGGCAGCTGCCTCGAGGACGGCCGTGGGGCCCTCGAAGCCGGACCCAGCCCCCCCTGCCCGGAGCCGGTCCGTCGCCGCCTCCGCCATCCGACGGGCAGGCTCACGAAGCCGCTGGGCATTGAGGAGACGAGCCCACGCCACCCACAGCCGGACGCTCAACCTTCGGAGGGTCTCCTCATCTCCAGCCTCCCATCGCCTGTCCAGCGACTCCACGCCGCTCTTCATCAGCGCCACCCCTTCCTGATGCCATCGCTGGATAAGCAGGAAACGGACCAGCCCCTCGAGGGCGCCATCGAGCAAGTCAGCATCGGCCTCAGCGACGGCCCAATCCCAGGCACGCCGGATGTGGTGCCAGTCGCAGTGGATGGTGGTGGTGGCGGCCTTCGCGTCCGAGCCCCGCAGATGAGAGGTTTGATTGGACAGAAGGGTGAGGTAGTGCGCGCGGTATCGTCGGCCAAAGGCTTCCCCGTCGCCGGGATCCACGGGAACCTCACCCCCTGAGGCCGGCGCCTGCCGAGCGCTGAGCGCCAGGTGCCGCAACGCGGGGTGCCAATGGTATCGGCTCGACTCGTCCGAACGCAGCAGCCGCTTGTTCCCCAGTCCCCGCAGGACCGCGGCGGATACCCCCGCGATATCCTCAGCTGACTCCTGTGCAAAATGGCCCGGAAGACGGGCCAGTCTTGACAGGGCCAATCTTTCCCGCGACGAGAGATGGTCCCAGACGTCGAAGAAGACGGTCTTCAGCGCCTCCGGTTCAGAGCACCCCAGCTCATCTGTTACCCTCGTTTGGTTCCGACGATACTCCAGACTGTCGGCAATCTCCCCAATGGTGCGCTGGCCAACAGACGCTGCCACCAGCTCGATGCTGAGGGGGAGACCGCCCGTCGAACGGCAGACGCGGCCCACGGGCGTTGCGTTGCCAGGGGTGAGCTGAAAGCCAGAGCTTGCCTGCGCTGCCCCATCGACGAAGAGACGGACGCTGTCGTAGGTTAGAAGCTGTTCGCAGAGCTCTTGGCCCCGGGCTGCCGGGCCAAGGGCCGGCGGCACCTGGAGACCACCCACCTGCAGCACCTGTTCGGATGGAACACCCAGAGGCTCGCTCCCAATGACCAGGAGACGCACGCGAGGTGCACGGGTTAGCATGTCCAGAAGGAATCTTTGGCCCGGAGAAGATGGTTCGTAATCGTCGAGGATTAGCAGTGTATCGCGACGACCCAGATAGTCGAGCAGGTCGGACTGAGACGGAAGAGTCGAGAGTGTCAGGCCGAAAATCCGAGCGACCCGCAGCGGCAACTGCAGGTCTGGGGCCGCTGCACACGTCGACTCCCTCGGCCGGCTGCCATCATCATCGTCGCCCGCGGGGCGCGGGCGCCCATCGTAGGCACGCAATGAGAGGTAGCGCGCCCCATCCTCAAACAGCGGAGAGATCTGCGCTGCTGTGGTGATCGCCAGAGCTGTCTTGCCGGTGCCCTCTGCCCCTACGAGGGTCACCAACCCGGCACCTGGTTCGCTCAACATCTCCTTCAGGGCCTCCGTCTCATCCTCTCTGCCGATGAGAACCAGCGCCCTCGAGCCGGCCTCGAGACAGGCCGCAATGGGATCCAGAGCAGCCAGGGCCGACATCTGCCTCTCTTCGTCCAGGGGCCGGCCCGCCTTGATTCGGCGATAGAGGAGTCGAGTTTCTACCGTGGGCTCGACGCCCAGCTCCTCCATCAGCATACGGCGACAGGTCTGGTACTGAGCCAGGGCGTCGGTCCGTCGACCGTCCAGAGTCAGCAGCCGCATCAGCTCGCGATGAACTTCTTCCTGCCAGGGAGCCATGGTCAACATCCGACTAGCCGCTTTGATGGACCGCTGGTACGCACCCGTTCCCTTGTAGTGCACCAGCAGTCGATGCAGCGCCTGCAGCACCAGGTCCCGCGCGCGCTCCCGCTCCCGGAGCATCCAATCCTCGAAGTCCGGCGCGTCGGATACGAAGAAGCCGGCCATGAAATCGCCCCGATAGAGCGACACGGCCTCCTCTAGCACGCCGACCTGACCCGCGACCAGTTTCCCGCCGCCGCCCGGTTCCTCACCCGCCGGTTCGCGCGCCTCGGGCACGCTCTCTATGCCCTCCCGCAGTGCCACGATGTCAACCCAACAGTCGGCATCCGGGTTGACCGAGATGGTGCGGCGGTCAGCCTTGACACAGGAGGGCACGTGCTGTCGCAGATCCCACAGAACGGTGCGCAGGCTCGCTCTGGCCTGCTCGCTGGACGACTCGCCCCAGAGGAGCCCGCTCAAGGCCTCGCGCGAGTGGGGTCGGCCGGTGAGAGCAAGATAGCTCAGAAGGGCCAGCGTCTTTCTGGAGGTGAAGTCGTCGACCATGGCCCCGCCCGCGGTGAAGCGAACGCCACCCAGCAGATTCAGGCGGAAAGGCTCTTTCACCTCTCCCCCCATCGTCCCGACGCAGTCGGCGTCTCCCAGCTACGCGGAGCCGGGGATAGGAGCGCTCTCTGGGGTTCCCCGGGCCTGGCCCAGGCGGAGGCCGCCGGGGCTCGTGGGGGAACGCGGATCTCCACGAAGCCTGTTCTTCCCAACAACAGATCCTTGGTGTTCCTTGAAGCCATCAGCGACCGGCCTCCGTCTTCCGTTGCTGTCATCAAACCGCGCGTGCTCGGCCCGTGACGCGCAGCGACGCCACCGCGATAGCCTAGTCCATCGATTATACCACAGCTCGCCAGAATATGCAGCCGCCGTTCGGCAACAATACCCATTGAGTCAGATGACACGGCGTCATCCCGCCCGGCCAGGGGTTTATGATTCTCGCGGTTGAGGTGACCGGCGTGCCGGTCACCTTGGCCACAGGGGGATGACAAGTCTCTGCCCCCCGGTGTCTGCCTGTTCTTCTTCCGAAAGGGGGACGCTAGCCTCCGAACCGTCCTCTATCCTGGGTGTCGGCCGTGCGCGGGCCGCTCATACCTCTCGCTCGGACCGATTCTCCCCGCCGAACCGACGACCGTCATCCAACGACTCCACGGCCGTCAGGTGGTACCATCACCTATGGCGGGAAGAGGGAGCTGCTAGCCCGGCCTTTCCGGCCGCCAATGCGGCAGATTGGGCATCAACCCCCCACTACATGACGATCTCATGACGATCGAGAAGTATAATTGTTCGGTAAGTATGGAAACGCAGATGAAGGACTGACCGAGTCACTATGTCACATAAGAGGGACATGCCTAGACATCACGCGTTTGTGTTGCGCTGTTGGGAGACCAGGAGTCTTCCGCCTGACCCTACCTCCCGCTGGCGC
>SKQX01000076.1 GCA_007118795.1 Thermoflexales bacterium
ACCAGCTTCGCGCCGGGCCCGGCGTGCCCCCCTGTCGACCCTGACCCATATCGCGCCCGCTTCGGAGCTCACCTGGCCCTCCTGGACGGCCTGGTGCCGGGCTCTGGGAAGTGGCCCCGGCCCCTGGAGGTGACTTTGCGGTGGCAGGCGCTCCTCGAGGGAGACGCGGATCATCGGGCCGTCGTCCGCCTCCGTTCCGCTGATGGCCGAAGCTGGGCCGACGAAGAGTGGCCGGTGCACAACGGGGCCAACTTCCCCACCTCGGCCTGGACCGCCGGCGAGTGGGCGGATGTGACCTACCAGCTGGTGTTGCCAGCGGGTATACCGCCCGATCGCTACGCAGTCGAGGTCAGCCTTTACGACGCTCGAACGGGCGCCGGGCTGGGCGCCGTCGGCCCGGATAGCAGATTCCGGGGTGCCCGGGTGCAGGTGGGGCACGTGGAGATTGCGCCCTCTGCGGCCATCCCTACGGTGGAGGAGCTGGGCATAGGTCATAGCCTGGACGTGTCGGCCGGCCCGCTGGGCCTGATCGGGATGAACCCGGTAGTCGAGGAGGTCCTGTCGGGGGACTCGGTGTTCATCGAGCTCTTCTGGCAGGTCGAGGGAGTCCCCGACTCCGATTACCGGGTGCGATGGCGGCTGCGTGGGCCCCAGGATGAGGTCGGGCTGGAGCTGGAGCCACCCCTGAGCCCCTATCCCACGTCTCAGTGGAGGCGGGAGGATCGCCTTCGGGTCGTCTATGAGCTGCAGGGTTTGCCCTCGCTCCCGCCCGGGGAGTGGCGGGTGATGCTCAACGTATTGGACGGACAGGGGGACCCGCTCTGGGAGCGGGACCGCGTCCTGACGGTGGTGGACGTGCTGCCCCGGGAGCGAAAGTTCACCCTCCCCGGGGACATCCCGCACCCGATGCATGTGAGATTTGGAGATGGGGTTCATCTCCGCGGGTATGAGGTCCCTCAAGCTGAAGTGGGTCCGGGCGAGCCGCTTCCGGTAACTCTCTACTGGGAAGCTGAGGGCCCCACCGAGGTGAGCTACACGCTGTTCGTCCACCTGGTGGGCCCCGATGGTCAGCTTGCCGGTCAGATCGATCGAGTGCCTGGCGGGGGGGCGGCGCCCACAACCAGTTGGGCGGCGGGCCAGGTGATTGTAGAGGATATCTCGCTGCCTGTGGCGCACGACATCCAGGCCGGGGCTTATGGCATCGCCGTCGGCTTCTACGACGCCGCCTACGGGGGGAGACTGCCCCTCGTCGATGCAGAGGGCCGGATTCTGGACCAGGACCAGGTGATCCTGCCCACGCAGATCGCCGTTACCCCGTGAAGGGCCACCCTTCGTGATACGTGGTCCCTCCTGTTGACGGTCATCCCAGAACGCATCTTGTTCCGGAGCCAGAATACGGTAGAATGATGGGCCGCAAAGCATTCGGTTCGACCCGTTGTGGGACCTGACCTCTTTGCCAGACGCGGTGATCTGTCAGGGCACGTTGGGCCGAGACTGCCGGCGATGCTGATCGTGCGCATTGACTATGCCGAGGTGGGGGGCGTTGCATATTCTCTTCAAGGGTGAGTGAGGTGGCAGTGTCAGATCCGAAGCGGAGACGACCGGGACCCGCCATCGCGCAGACCATGGTGATCATTCTCCTGTGTGGGGTGGCGGTCATACCCCTTCTGCGGGGGGACAGCCCCTGCACCCACGACGGAGGACTCCACTACTACCGGGTGGTCGCGATGCGAAACTCCGTGGAGCAGGGGTCGCTCTTCTCCCGCTGGATGCCCGACGTTGCCTTCGGCTACGGCTTTCCCTTCTTCAACTTCCGGGCCCCGGTCTCCTACTACGTGGCCCTCGGGCTCCACATGGCGGGGTTGACGCTACCCTGGGCTCTCGACCTGGTCTACGTGCTCAGCATCGTGGGCTCTGCCTGCGGCGCCTACCTGCTGGGGCGGGACCTTTTCGGTCCTGCTGCGGGCGTGGTGGCGGCGGCGGCCTACGCCTACGCACCCTACCAGTTCCTCAATGCACTGGTACGGGGGAACGCACCCGAGTCGTTGGCCCTGGCGCTGTTCCCCTTCATCCTGTGGGCTTTTCGGCGGCTGACTATTGAGGGGCGGCGCCGCTGGCTCGCAGCCTCGGTGGGACTGCTGGCGACACTCTATCTTGGTCACAACATCTCCAGTCTGCTGTTCACGCCGCTCCTGCTGGCCTATCTGGGTGCGCTCTGGTGGGTCTACGGCGGTCGCGCGCACTGGAGACAGGCGGCCCTCGCCTTCGCGCTGGCTCTGGGACTGACCTCCTTCTTCTGGTTCCCAGCCCTGGCGGAGCGGGGGTATGTGCAGCTCTATCTGACGCGGGCCACGCGCAATAACATCTACCACTATAACTTCCTAGGTCTCGCGGAGATTCTGGCGCCCCCGCACCCGCTGGATACGTCGCTCATGAACCCGCCGCTGGAGATCAGGCTGGGGCTGGTGCAACTTGTGCTCGCCGGGCTGGGCCTGGTCTCCGGATTGGTCTTCCTTTTGTCCAGGGAGACCACCGGCCCTGGAGGTTTCGAACCCGGCGACCGTAGCGCCTTTGAGGATCTGGGAACGAGAGAGCAGCGTATGAACCTGCTGTTCTTCGCTGGCTCTGCTGCCCTTTTCGTCTTCATGAGCACGCCGGCCTCCGACTGGTTCTGGGAGTACGCCCCGCTCCTCTCCTTCGCCCAGTTTCCGTGGCGCTTCGTGGGACGGGCCAGCCTGCCCGTGGCGCTGCTGGTGGGGGCGACCATGCTGCCGCTGACCCAATGCGAAAGGCTGAGCAGGGGGACTGGTCTACGTCCCTGGGGATGGCTTGTCCAACTCGCGCCGGCCGGACTCGTCAGTTTGCTGGTACTGGCGGCGTTCCCCCTGGCCTATGCGCCGGCGGGGTACTGCCCGGAGAAGCCCTATCCCCGGGTTGAGGACGTTCACCGCTACGAGCATGCCACCCGATTGGTGGGGGTCGATCCCGAGGGGGCCTACTTCCCGGTGTGGGTGGAGCAGCGACCAACCGCATCGCCTCTGGAGGCACAATACGCGGGTGAGGAACCTATCGCCCGCTTCGACGATCGTGTCCTGCCCGAGGGGGCGAAGATTTTGGCGGCGGACTACGGCCCCACCGAGGCGCGGATTCTGGTCCGATCACCGGAATCCTTCCGCGCGCGCTACTTGAGCTTCTACTTCCCCGGCTGGCGCGCCTGGGTAGACGGCGATCCCGTGGAGATAACCCCGTCGGATTCTGAGGGCCTGATCACGTTTCAGGTGGATGCCGGTGAACGCGAGGTGACCGTCCGGTTCGGTGAGACGCCGCTGCGCCGACTGGTGAACGCGGTCTCCGCTCTGTCTCTCGCTGCTTTTCTGGGCTATTGGTCTTGGCCGATGGCTCGTCGGCTGGGCGGGAGGTTCTTCCTGTGCTGAGGCCGGGAGGCGTTCGGTCAGGAGGCGCGCCCGCTCGGCAGTCTTGGTGGAGGGTGTTCTACGATGGCAGAGGGTAGTATGGAACTGGCTACGCCGCCGTTCCGTTTCCGGATGCCCTGGCTGCTGGGCCTGACGGCCGTTCTGCTCCTCGTACTCAAGCTGGGGGTGGTGGACCGCATGGAGACGCCCTTCCGGTACGCTAAGCTCGGGGATGACGGTACGCTTCCCGGGGTGGAGCACCCGCTGGATCAGCCGTATGCAGATGGGTTGACCCTCATCGGTTTCGGTCAGTCGGCGACGGAGGTGCGCGGAGATGGGATACTGCGGGTCGATCTCCACTGGACCGTGCGTCAGCGGCCAGCCCACCGCTACCAGACCGTCATCCACCTGGTCGGGGCCGACGGCCTGCGGTGGAGTCATCCCGACAGCTACCGTCCCACGGATTACCAGGATGCTCCACCGAGCGTGCTGTGGACGCCGGGACG
>SKQX01000171.1 GCA_007118795.1 Thermoflexales bacterium
CACCACGAAGGGCACACCATATGACCGGTCGGGTTCCTTGCCAGCAATGAGAGTTATTGGGGCTGAATAGAAGCGCTTGATCGAGCACCATAGGTCTCACTTGCCAGCCAGGTCTACGGCACCCGCGAGCCCAGCCTCTCGTCACGCCCTCTCGCCGACACTCATGATGTAGAGAGCCGCCTCGTCGACGCCATCAACCCCCAGCAGCTCGTTCAGTTTCTCGTCCCGGAAAGCCGCCACGGCACACGCCCCGAGGCCCATGGAGACCGCCTCCAGGTAGATGTTCTGAGCGATGTGGCCCGCCTCCATCAGTATGTAGCGGTAGGCCCGCTCCTGGTACCGCCATCGGGTACGCTGGAAGATGGCCGAGAGCACGAAGCAGACCTGGGCCTGACCCAGAAAGGCCTGGTATAGCCCGGCCTCCGTCACCGCTCGCCCGAAGCTGCCCCGCTGGAGCAGCTCCAAAGCGTGCTCCCGCACAGCGTAGTGATAGACCCCGGGGTCCAGATCCGAGACGTCGTTCACCACCGGATATGTCTCGATGGGGTAGAGGGCCCCGGCCGAGGGCGCGGAGCGGAACTCCAACCGCTCCTCGGTGATCCCCTGAGCCGCCCAGACCAGACGGGAGAGGGCCTCCCTGGAGAGCGACCGATCCGCGTAATCGCGGACCGACCGGCGCTCCTCCAGGGCCTCTTCGACACTCAGTCCGGTGAAATCCGTCGGCGACGGGAGGGGGATCCGTTCGGCGTCCGGGTAGGTCTTGTAGGGCGCAGGACGTGCCCCCCAATCGGGCACGGGAAGGGTGACCCTTCCGCCGGGCTTACTCCATTCGTGATAGAGCTCCCCGATGTCCCGGGCGTCAGCGGGAAGCTCCGGGTGTCGATCGGGAATCAACCAGCCCAAGAGGAAGCCGCCAGCAGCCGACAGGGCGCCGATAAGCACCTCTCGTCGTGCTGCGCTGGGCGCTGACCGTTGCCGCCGCTCCGCTGGCCCTTCTCGTCCCCGCAGTCGCCCCAGGAGCCGGCGGCAATAGGCCACGACGCGGGACCAATTGAGCGCCACGTGACAGCAGATGAGCCCGGCGCACACATAGCCAGCCAGGCTGTGGAAGATGAACTGATGCAGACCGAACATGTCCGACACGATGCCCGTGACGGTCACGTACAGCCCGCTCAGGACCATCCCGATGATGACCAGGTAGTCGAGATCTCTCCGTCTCATCCTCCCTCCTCGTGCTGCAGTGCTTCAATCAGACCACGACAACGGGAGTTCCCTCACCCCCCCGCGACTGGACGGTGTAGTCAGAGTAGGGTAGGTGCGGCTCGACCCAGCGGAAGAGCCATCGTGCGTCTTCGCTGGTCAGATTGACACAACCACGGCTGTGGCGTCGTCCGAAGTCGTTATGCCAGTACGTGCCGTGGATCGCGGCTCCCGTCCAGTTGAAATAGACAGGGAAAGCAACGCCGGGTAAGTCGTAGCGGCTGCCTCCCAGGGTACCCATCATCCGCCGGGTGTGCCGCTGGATCACGATGCGGTACTGGCCCAGGGGCGTGGGTGTCCTCCAGGTACCTGACGCCACGCGTCTGTGGAAGACCGGCCGCTGTCCATGGTAGCAGGTGAGCGTCTGCTTCGCGATCTCGATCTTCATCCACTTGTCGGGGAACCCCGGCGCGATGGGCGTCAGCTCCTCCGGTCGAATGCGACGAACCGACCATGACGGCACGTATGGCCCCGGCGACCAGGTGATGCCTTCGTGGAGCTGGTACCACCAATCGCCCGCTTCGTCCTCCACAGCCCGCACGACACGGTAGACGGTGTCGTAGTAGAGCTTGTGAGCCACGTACCGACTGGCGGGAAGCCAGCGCGCCTCGGCGTACGGCACACAGACCTGGGCCCAGAAGCCGGGGGGCTCCACCTCGGTGATCACCTCGCTCTGAGGCAGATCGTCCACCGGCTGAACGTACCCACTGTGAATGTACCCCCGTTCGGTCAGATACCAGACCGGATTCGAGGGCCAGGGCGGCTCTCCCACCATCTGAGCGTAGAGGGGTATCACCTCATCCCGTGGCTTCCACGCGACCAGGTTAGCCGTCGTCGTCGGGAGCGTCCTGACCGGCTGGCTCCCCCACGACGCGATGCGCCCCAGGGGAGCGGGGGGCGGTTCCGCGCCCGGCAGGATGTCGGCCAAATAGTTTCGCGGCAGCGCGAGCAGAGCCAAACTCGCGGCACCGCGGGTGATGAAATCGCGGCGAGTCAAATACTCCATAATGCCTCCAGTGATGTAGTCTTCGGTCCCCGCAAGGATACCGCAAATCAGGCTACGGACAAGTGTCTGTTAACACCGATCGTTGATGCAAGGTTTGGGATGGGACGCAGATTAACGCTGATCTGCCCAGATGCTTGAATGGATGGGAGGTCCGCTGGCTGCCTGGAGAAGCGGGCGGGAATCGTCCCTTGCCGAGGCCCGTCATTCGCAGTACAATAACCGACAACCACGAATGAGACTAAGTGGTTCTCTCGACAAGTCTGGAGGGAGACCTGACAGGTTTGCGGCGGCCATATGTGGCCAAAACCATCTATGAGAACGGCGGGCTCTGCAGATGCGGTAGCAGTCAGCAAACCTGTCAGGTCTTAGAGACTTAGCGAATCGATCACTAAGGGCTACAGGTCTATGATGGAAACCATCACCTTGAACGAGCGGTATCGCCTGGACGAGTGCATCGGATCGGGTGGCATGGCCGTGGTGTACAAAGCCACGGACACGCTGCTGGAGCGCCGCGTGGCCGTGAAAGTGCTGAGGAATCGGTTCGTCCGGGATCCCGAGTTCCTGGAACGCTTTAAGCGCGAGGCACGGGCTGCCGCCAATCTGGATCACCCTAACATCGTCACCGTGTTCGACGTAGGTAGGGATGGCGACCGCCACTACATTGTGATGGAGTACGTCGCCGGCCCGGACTTGAAGGCCATGATACGCCAGCGGGAGCGTCTGAGCGTCGATGAAGCGCTGGACATCGGGATGCAGATCGCTGGCGGCGTCGGCCACGCCCACAAGGCAGGCATCATCCACCGCGACATCAAGCCGCAGAACGTGCTCCTCACAACGGATGGGCGCGCCAAGGTGGTGGACTTCGGTATCGCCCGGGCATTGTCCGAGTCGGGCCTCACCGACTCAGACACCGTCTGGGGCAGTCCGATCTACTTTGCGCCGGAGCAGGCCGCCGGCGATCCACCGACCCCAGCCTCTGACGTATACAGCATCGGCGTGGTGGTCTACGAGATGCTGGCGGGGTCACCGCCTTTCCGAGCCGATAACCCCACGGCGCTAGCCATGAAGCACCTCCGCGACGAACCACCACCCTTGAGCGCCCACAACCCGGCGGTTCCTCCCCGGTTGGAGTGGATCGTGCGCAAGGTGCTCTCCAAAGAACCCTCGGCCCGCTATCGGACGGCCGATCAGCTTGCCCACGTGCTGGAGGACTACCGGCTGCAGGTGGAACAGCCCACCGGGTGGCAGCCAGCGGTCACGTCTCCCCCGCTGGACGATTCTCCCCGGGAGAGGCCGGTCACCAACGGGCCGTCCACGGTCCAGAAGATGGGCTTTGGCTCCGAGGCACTGGTGTGGATACTGGCTGTTATCGCCTTCGTCGCCGTGATAGGCCTGGTTCCCCTCTGGTGGCTGGTCTACCGGTCTTACGCCGCAACGCCTATGCTTCCTCCTATGACCACGCCAACCGTCAGCGAGACGCGCGAACCTTTGATGGTCACCGTGCCCAGCGTCGTCGATCGCCCTGTCGAGGAGGCTGCGAGCCTCCTCCAGCGGACGGGTCTGGAGTTGAGCGTCGTGGAGGAGCGAGACGCCCTGGGGGTTGAGGAGGGCATCATACTGGAGCAGAATCCTCCCGCCGGTGAGGA
>SKQX01000038.1 GCA_007118795.1 Thermoflexales bacterium
CGCCTGTCATTCCGAGAACACCCATGGTGCACCCGTCGCACCACTCTGAACCGAAGAAAGCGCGCCGGGCCCGCGGGGCTGCGCCGCCGTGTTCCCTCTCCCCCGGGGGAGAGGGCCAGCCCGGCATCGCCGGGCCGTGAGGGGGCGTCTCGCTACCACGGTCATGTTCGCCTAAGACCTGACTCTCACACAGCGAATGCGCTTTCTTAGTAGTGTTCCCTAGTGCGCACCCCACTCAGAACGGACGGACTCGCATGGCCGCTGGAGTTACTCAATGCCTGTCGCCCCCCGCATGCGAAACGCATCCCGACCTGATCCCGATGCGGCCAGGAAGGCAGTCGGCATGCCGGCCGAACGGGTGGACGGCGTCCTTCGACCCCGGTGGTCGGCACGCACCGGACGATGTATCGAGACAATCACTTGACAAAGCCTGGACAGGATGGTATAATAACTCACACATTGGTCAACTTAGCCATAGGAGGATAACATGGACGTAGACAAGAAGCTGCAGTGCATCAACATGATGGAGTACGTCGGAGATTGGGCCGAGTGGCGCAAGAACCTCCGTCGCGCCGTCGGCGTGGGCAAGAAGGTCGGTATGTCCGAAGACGAGATCGAGGCCCTCGCCACCCAGATCGGCGACTTCCTCGCCGAGAAGGTCTGCCCCGCCACCCCGGAGGAGGAGCTGCTCAAGGAGATGTGGCACGTGGCAACACCCGAGGAGCGGAGGATCATAGCCGGGCTCATGGTCAAAATGTCCGAGTAGGCGGCCCAAAATCAGCCCGTTAGCGATGGCGCGCTCCCGGGGGTTGCTCTCCAGTGGGGCGCGCTGAGTGTTGGTCAGGATGAATGGAGTTCGCTGATGAAGACAGCAATGGTGTGGGGGGCCAGCGGCGGCATCGGAAGCGCCCTGGTCCAGCGCTTGGTCGACGAGGGATGGGAGGTACTAAGCGTGGCGCGGGATCCCGGGGCCGTGCCCCCTCTCTCCGCAGAGGTGATCGAGGCCGATGTCGCGGATCCGCGCAGCGTGCAGGAGGCCGTGGCCCGATCCGAGGAGCTCGTCCACGAGGTGGACCTCTGGATCTACGCCGTCGGCGACATCACCTCCGTCAAGGCCGAGGAGATGCCTCCCGAGGACTGGGAGCGGATCCTGGTAGCCAATCTGACGGGTGCTTACCTGTCGGTCCATCACAGCCTGCCCCTTCTGGCAGCGGACGCGCATATCGTCTTCCTTGGCGCCGTCAGTGAGCGGCTTCGTCTGCCTGGGTTGGCCGCCTACGCGTCGGCCAAGGCTGGGCTGGAAGCCTTTGCCGATGTCCTCCGTAAGGAGCAGCGACCCCGTCGTGTGACCCTGGTGCGACCCAAGGCCGTCCAGACATCCTTGTGGGAGAAGGCCCCCTTCAGCCTCCCGCCCGGGGCGATGAGCCCCCAGGCTCTGGTCGAACGTATCCTGCAGGCCAACCAGGACGGGCACAGCGGCGTGTTGAACCTGTGATCGATTTCTAGTTGCGTGGGTCGGTCGTCGGGCCCGGAGCGAAGGGCGGGCCGTAGTACGGCGGTCACCCGTTGTCAGACCGCAGCACATAAGCACGCTCTGACGGTGATGATAGCCTCTGCTTTGGCCGCGGGGCGCTACCTCCGATAGCCATTAACGCAAGTTTGACGCGCCATCCCTATACTGCTACAATCCGTTGGCTCTCCGCGAAGGGTATATCGCCTGCGTGGGGTCGCCGGGTTGCCCGGCGGACGCCCAGGCACGAAACGAGGCACCATGAGTGATGCACAGACCACCCGATCGCTCCTGCTCGAGCTTTTGACCAGCCAGCGCCTGGCTGTCCTGGCGACCCGCGAGGAGGATGGGCACCCCTATGCCAGCTTGATGGCCTTCGCGGTCACCGAGGACTTGAGGACCATTCTCCTGGTGACCGGCCGGGCCACCCGGAAATACGCGAATCTGCGCGCGGAGCCGCGGGTGGCGCTCCTCGTCGACAGCCGCTCTCACGCCGCCTCGGACGTTCACGAGGCTGTGGCCGCCACCGTCCTCGGCGATGCGGAGGAAGTGACCGGCGCCGAGCGGGATCGGCTTTTTCAAGTCTATCTGGCCAGACATCCTCATCTCGAGGACTTCGCCCGTTCTCCCTCCTTCGCCCTTTTCCGGGTCGACGTGAGAAGCTACTACCTGGTGCGTCGGTTCCAACAGGTGACCGAGTTCCACGTCCGTCGATGACCTGGGTGCTGCCTCTTTCTCAGGTGGACCCTCCGCAACGGCCCGTGGTGGGCGGGAAAGGGTTCGCCCTGGCGGAGATGGCGCGGGCCGGAATTCCCGTGCCGGAGACGCTCTGCATCTCGACCCGGGCTTACGAGGCCTACGTCTCCGACACAGGGCTCGGTGAGCGCATCATGCTGGAGCTCAGCCGCAAGGACTTCGCTGAGATGCGCTGGGAGGAGCTGTGGGATGCCTCTCTCCGCATCCGCAACCTGTTCCTGCGCACCCCCATGCCGGATGACCTCGCTGCAGTTCTTAGCCAGGTTCTGGCACCACGCTATCACCGCAGGCCCACCGTGATCCGTTCATCGGCGCCGGGCGAGGATTCAGAGACGGTCTCCTTCGCCGGGCTCCACGAGTCCTTCGTCAACGTGGTGGGGATCGACGATATCCTGGAGCACGTTCGATTGGTGTGGGCCTCCCTCTGGTCCGACGCCGCCTTGCTATATCGACAGGATCTGAACCTCGACGTGAGCAGGAGCACCATGGCCGTGGTCGTACAGGCCCTGGTGAGGGGCGAACGGTCCGGTGTGGCCTTCAGCCGCAGCCCCAACGACGCGTCCCAGGCGGTGATCGAGTCGGTCTATGGGCTCAACCAGGGGCTGGTTGATGGCACGGTGGAGCCCGATCAGTGGATCATCCATCGGGCCACCGGAGAGGTGCGGACTCACGTCGCCCCCTCACGCGAAGAGAGGCTTGTGGCAGGGGATGAGGGGGTTCGCCTTGAGCCTCTGCCCCAGGAGCTGTCCCTCCGCCCCCCCCTGTCGCCTGACGACGTGACCACCGTCTTCGACCATGTCCGACGGCTTGAAGCCCTCTTCGGCGGGCCCCAGGATGTCGAATGGACCTGGGGCGAGGCGGGCTTGGTCATCCTCCAGTCTCGGCCCATCACGACCCCGGCCAGTGGGGACCCAGATGACGAACGACGATGGTACCTCAGTCTTCGCCGAAGCTTCGAGAACCTCCAGTCATTGCGGGACAGGATCGAGGGTGAGCTCATTCCCAGGATGATCGAAGAGGCCGACGCCCTGAGCGCGCAGTCAGTGGAACACCTGCCGGATCAGGACCTGGCCGCTGAGATCGATCGTCGGCAGCGGATCTACGATGAGTGGGTCGAGGTATACTGGGACGAGTTCATCCCCTTTGCCCACGGCATACGGCTCTTCGGTCAGGTCTACAACGACGCCATCCATCCCGAGGATCCATATGCCTTTATGGACCTGCTCGCCGGCACCGACATGGCCAGCCTGGCGAGGAATCAGGCGCTGGAACAGATGGCCGCCATGATCCGGGACGACGCCCAATTGGAGCATGCGCTGCGCCAGCGGCTGACGCACGGTGAAGGGGGCGAGCTCAGCGACCAGTTCCAGCGGCGCCTGGACGAGTTTCTGGGTCGCTTCGGCGATCTCTCCTTCGCCATGGCCGGCGACAGCCGATCCCGTCAGACGCCCCACGCCCTGATCAAGGTCCTGCTGGAGATGGCCAGCCACCCGAGGGACCCCCAGCGCCGAAAGCCGGGCGGTGCCGACCGGCCATCGCGATCCGCCCTGCGCGATGAGTATCTGGGCCAGTTTGCGGGAGAGGAGCGCGTGCAGGCGGCTGAGTTGCTCGATCTAGCCCGCGCCAGCTACCGACTGCGGGA
>SKQX01000062.1 GCA_007118795.1 Thermoflexales bacterium
GAGCCTTCCTCGATGCCCGAAGATATGATGTCGGCGAAGAAGCCTCGATACCGCCGGTAGGGCGCGATGGTTGCCTCCCAGGTGGCGGAGTCGTAGGTCGCCCGGGTCCAGAACTCGAGGAAGACCGGGAGCTGGTCCTGGGCTGCTGCGAAGACGTCGCGTATCAGGTCGGTCATAGTCAGGAGCTGGGCTGGGACGGGCTTTCCGCTCTGCCCGATATTTTCCAGTTGCCGGTCGAGCATCTTCAGCCAGTTCTCCAGCAGCTCCAGGAAGAGAGCTTGTTTGCCCGAGAAATGGTGGTAGAAGGCGCCCTTGCTGACCTGCGCGCGCCGGCAGATCTCGGCCACGCTCGTCCCGTCGTAGCCGCCTTCGGCAAAGCCGGCTGTCGCCGCCCTCAGGATGCGGTTGCGGGTCCTCCTGCCTCGTTGACGGGTCGTCACTCGGCGCCTCCTGCGGCTCTCTCCTCGAACCAGTCGGCGCGAGTATAGCGGATCGGCCCCGTGTGTCAAACTGGCATCGGAAAGCTGGGAAAGAGCCGTACCGACAGGGTTTACCGTGCGCCCGTATCGTCGCACGCGCAGTCGGCCCGAGGTGCAGTGCTCCCCTGCCGATTTGGTTGCAGTTCCACGCCTCTCCAGAGGAGAGGCGCAGCCCGACCCCGTGGGCCCGCGCGGGCTCCTTCTCGCCTTCCGCCATCCTCGTCGTATCTCCCTCATCGAGGGAACCAGGCTTTGTTCACCACCCGCCGAGGTGAGCTGGTCGTGCCGGACGCGACGCGGGTTGCGCCATAACAGGCCACCGAAAACTGGCGGTAGGGGCCATGCTCCGCCGTGTGGTGTTGCTCGGGGGCGAGCAGACCTCTGTGCAACGGAATTCCAACTCACCCCAACTCGGTTCCAACGTAGTTCCAACTGAAGCCAGCGGTTGCTACGCTGGCTATGTGGTATCCTAATGGAAAATGATAGACTGTGGATCATACCGATTGCGTCGACCCAGCGGTGAATCGCGCTGGCTGGCTGTCGCTTGACGGTGATAGGACTTGTGGAGGTAGCTGAGCTGATGGAATCCGGCCCTTGCCCCGTCGACGTGATCGCAGAGGCCAGGAGAATGGCCGCCCGGATCAAGGGCGAGGATCTTCCTCTCTGCTATGATCCTGGAGATTTGGGCTGGGACCAGAATCTGCGCCGGGTCGCTCGCGAGTATACTAACCACGAGGCGCTGCAGGCGCAGCTGGAGGAGTGGGTTGTCGCGGAGCTGCAAACCAGCGGCACGAGTTGCGAGCGGCGGTCGACCCCGCCGGAGCGAGAGCCGGGGCAGACGTGCCCGAAATGCGCCCCTCAGTGGATGGCCCGGCACGAGTTGTCTGAGGCGGCTCGGAGTATGGCAGAGTGGCTCTACCAGAGATGGCTGGCCAGGAAGCTTGTGGCGAATCGTCGCGCCCAGGAGTGACGAGAGGCGTGGTTGCGGCCCCCGTATTAGTCCAGCGGTATGCATCCGGGCCCGGGGCTAAGACTCCGGCGAGACCTGGAGTGTTCTTCCTACCTGACCCCCGTCAGTACCTGCGCGCCATTGCGGCCGGATCACGGCGCCCACCGTAATCTGCGGCAGCGCCCGAGGTGGATCCGGAACCGGATGTCCTTCCCCACGCGGTGGTCGGGCCCCCGGTTGGTGTTATGGGTGACTGGCGAGAAGGGGTGTGGTCGCCTGGCTGTGAGAGTCCCTCTCCCCCAGGGGGGAGAGGGTTGGGGTGAGGGGGGCTCAAGTTGCTGTCCCTCCCGACAAACCCGGAATCGGCTAGCGTTCGAGTCTGGGAGGCCAGCTCCGGGCGGGTCTCAGACCCTCCCGCTGCCCCGGGCAGGTGGCCCTCGATGGACCTATCCGCTGCGCTTCAGCTTGCCGGTCCGCTTGGCGTACATCTCCGCCTGTCGGAAGACCGCCAGCCCCAACGGCACGGCGATCACCCCGATCAGCATCAGCCGGCCCAGGTGCGGGAGCAGGGTTGCTATCCCCACGCCCTCCAGCAGGGCGGCCCTCATCCCCTCCAGCACGTAGGTCGCCGGGGAGAACCGGGTCAGCGGCTGCATCCATCCCGGCAGCACCGAGACCGGGAAATAGACCCCGGAGATCAGCAGCAGCACTGCCTGGATCACGTGCGTCATCTGCGCCCCGCGCTCCGGAAAGAGCAGCGGCAGGACCGAGGCCACGATCCCCAGGCCGGTGAACGAGAGGCTCCCCGCCAGGAGCATCAACGCCCCACCGGCCAGGTTTGCCTGACTCAGATCGAGGCGGAAGAAGACGGTCACCACCGCCAGGATGACGGCCGTGTGCAGCAGACCGTAGACCAGCGAGAACAGGGTCTGGCCCACCATATGCGTGAAGCGCGTAACGGGGGCCATAAAGGTGTACTCGATGGTCCCTTCCCACCGCTCCCACGCGATGAGTTCGCTCACGTTCTCGAAGACCACCGAGAGGTAGTGCCAGACCAGCGTTCCGACCAACAGGTAGAGGATCATGTAGCTGGAGTCGATGGTCTGGCCGGTAATAGCCTCGGTACCGGCGCCGATGAACGTGATGGAGAGGGCGTTGGCGATGGAGTAGAACATCCACACCACTTCCCAGCCCCAGTACCGCTTGACCAGGTTGAAATTCCGCTCGATGAAGGCGTAGGACGCCCGTATTTCGTGTGCTAACTGTGCCATAGTATGTCTCCTGTCTTGGTAGATCAGTCAATTGGTAGACCGGTGCGTTGGTGGGTTGGTGCCCTGGTAGATCGGTGGACTGGAATGCTGGGCAGCCGCGGCTGATGCGGCGAACTCCCCATCTCCCCCTCGACCGATCTACCACGCTCCCAGCTTACCAGTTTCCCAATCTACCGATCCCCAATCTACCGATCTCCCAATCTCCCGTCCTACTCGTCCGCCACCAGCTTCTTCCCGGTCAGCGCCATGAAGACGTCCTCCAGCGTCGGCGGGTGGCCGTTGGAGCTCGGGATCTGTGCCTTGAGGCCCTCCGGCGTATCGAGGGCTACGATGCGCCCCTCGTCGAGGATGGCGATCCGATCACACAGGGCCTCGGCCTCCTGCATATCGTGTGTCGTCAGCAGGATCGTAGCGTCGTGGGTGTCCCGCAGCTCCCTCAAGAAGGCCTGGACCTCCCGCTTCGACCGCGGATCCAGCCCCGTGGTCGGCTCGTCCAGCAGGAGCAGGATCGGCTGTGTCAGGAAGGCGCGGGCCGCCGCCACCTTTTGCTGCATGCCCCGGCTCATCTCTTCCATGGGCCGGTAGATGGCATCCTTCTTGAGGCCCAGCCGGGTCAGGATCTCCACGGCGCGCTCGCGTGCGTCCCGGGCACTCACTCCGTAGAGCCTGGCGCCGTAGAGAAGGTTCTCCATAGGCGTCAGCTTCTTGAAGAAGGAAGCCTCCACTGAGACCCGGTTGATGAGCCGCTTGACGGCCATCTCCTCCCGGCCCACGTCGTGTCCGAACACCAGGATGGTGCCCCGATCCGGCACGAGCAGGGTTGAGATGCAGCGTACGAGCGTCGACTTCCCCGATCCGTTGGGACCCAGGATACCGAAGACCTCGCCCCGGCGGACTCGCAGGGAGATGTTGTCGACGGCGACGACCTTGCTGCCGTTGCCGTTCCGCTTCCAGGGCCAGCGGAATCCTTCGTGCTTGACGAATTCCTTGCTGACACTCGATACGTCTAATGCGACATCACGGATGATAGACATCATGATCCTCCTGGCATGTCCCTTCCCGATGGAGCGGGGTGCCTTGGAACGGAAAAAGGCCGTGGACACCCACGGCCTTGCACAGAGACATCAGGATGTGACAACAAAAAAGGCCGTGGGCGTCGCAATCGCCCACGGCCTCTTTTGAACTAGTCTAGGTAAGGTAC
>SKQX01000157.1 GCA_007118795.1 Thermoflexales bacterium
ATCTCGCGGCCGGAGACATCATCCCAGCCGACGTCTACCTGCTGGACACGACCAGCCTGTCGGTCAACGAGGCGGCCCTCACAGGTGAATCCCTGCCGGTGGACAAGGAAGCGGGCCGCGATCAGGCCCTGGACGAAACGGCAAGAACTGAGTTTCTCCGGACGGCCAACGCCCTCGACCTCGACAACGTCGGCTTCACAGGGACTCACGTGGTAAGTGGGGCCGCGCGAGCGGTGGTCGTCGCCACCGGAAACGACACGTATCTCGGGTCGATGTCCGAGGAGCTGGTTGGACACCATCCGCCCACCAGCTTCGATAAGGGTGTGAACCAGGTGAGCGTCCTGCTGATCCGGTTCATGCTGGTCATGGTCCCGATCATCTTCCTGATCAACGGTCTGACCAAGGGAGATTGGTTCCAGGCGCTGCTTTTCGGCCTCGCCGTTGCCGTGGGCCTCACCCCGGAGATGCTGCCGACGGTGGTCACAGCCAACCTGGCCAAGGGCACCGTCGAGATGGCGAGCCAGAACACCATCGTCAAGCGCTTGAGCGCGATCCAGAATCTCGGCGCTATCAACGTCCTGTGCACCGACAAGACCGGCACGCTGACCTACGACACAGTGGGGCTCGAATCCTACCTGACCGTGGATGGTGATGAGAATCTGGAGGTCCTGAAGTACGCCTACCTGAACAGTTACCACCAGACGGGTCTGAACAACCCCATCGATGATGCGGTAGTGGCCCACGAGGACGTCCAGAAGATCGCCGGCGTGGAGCAGACGTACCCGAAGGTAGGGGAGATCCCCTTCGAGACGGCCCGGCGCCGCATGTCCGTCATCGTGCGGAACCCGGACGGACGGCATCTTCTGATCTGTAAAGGAGCCATAGCCGAGCTGCTCTCTATCTCCACGGGGGTCTGGAAGGGCAGCGGAGTCCTTCCCCTGACGGATGACCTTCGCGAGGAGCTCGCATCAGCAGCCGGGGACCTGAACGAGGCCGGACTACGAGTGCTGGTGGTGGCCCGCAGACTCGGGGAGCCCAAGGAGGGCCAGTACGGACCGGAGGACGAGAGCGATCTCACCGTGGTCGGGTTCATCGGCTTTCTGGATCCGCCCAAGGAGTCGGCGGGGCCCGCTGTGGCGGCCCTTGAGCGCAGTGGCGTGAAGGTGCGGGTGATCACCGGGGACAACGAGATCGTCACCCGCCGGATCTGCCGGGAGATCGGGCTAGAGATCGATGGGCTGCTGCAGGGATACCAGGTCGACCAGATGCCGGATGAAGAGTTGCAGAAGGCCAGTGAAGAGGTCAACGTCTTCGTAAGGATGGCGCCCCTGCAGAAGTCCAGAGTGATCGACGCCTTGAAACAGAACGGCAACACGGTGGGGTTCCTGGGGGACGGCATCAACGACGCGCCGGCCCTGCGCGACGCCGACGTTGGGGTCTCCGTGGACAACGCCGTCGACATCGCCAAGGAATCGGCCGACATCATCCTGCTCGAGAAGGACCTGCTGGTGCTGGAGGCCGGCGTCGGCCGCGGACGGCACGTCTTCGGCAACATTATGAAGTACGTCAAGATAACCGCCAGCTCGAACTTCGGAAACGTGTTCAGCGTGCTGGTGGCCAGCGTCTTCCTCCCCTTCACCCCCATGCTGCCCCTCCATCTGCTCATCCAGAACCTGCTCTACGACGTCTCTCAGATATCCATCCCCTGGGATCATGTGGATGAGGAGTACACGCGGCGGCCCAGGAGGTGGAACCCGGCCAGCATCGCCAGGTTCATGATCTTCCTGGGGCCCCTGAGCTCGATCTTCGACTTCACGACCTTCGCCCTGCTGTGGTATGTCTTCGGCGCCAACACGGTGGCCGAACAATCGCTTTTCCATTCCGGTTGGTTCATCCTCGGGCTGGTGTCCCAGACGATGATCTTCCACGTGATCCGTACCAGCAAGGTACCCTTCGTCGAGAGTATTGCATCGCGGCCGGTTCTGATTGCGACGGGAGTCGTGATCCTGATAGGCCTGGTCCTTCCCTTCACACCTTACGGCGCGGCAGTCGGCTTCCAGCCCCTGCCGGGCAGCTACTTCCCGTGGCTCTTCGTGACCCTGGTGAGCTACTGCGTGGCGATCCAACTGATGAAGGTCTGGTACATCCGCCGCTTCGACAGGTGGCTGTGACCCGTGGGGGGGACACAAGGCGAACGAAAGGGACTGCTGAGCATTGCCGGCGAGTTCGCGCAGCGCAGAAAGCCGGGGGATTGGCCGAACTCCGGCAGCCGTTGACCGCTGACCGCCAGGCGCTGACACCTCGAGGCGAGAAGATGGCTACCGACGACCTCGGGGCGACACTGAGAGCGGAGTGAATCTACAGGCATCGAAACGAGCAGCGACGAGGAGGAGGAATGGCGGTGAACGTCTTGACCTGGCTCGGAATTCTTGTCTGCCTCTCCCAGTCGGCGATCCTCGCCGGCCTGAATCTGGGACTCTTCTCCCTCAGCAAGTTGGAGCTAAAAGTGGAAGCCCGCAAGGGCGATCCCAGAGCCCAACGGGTTTGGACGCTGCGACAGGACGCCAACTTCCTGCTGGCGACCATCCTCTGGGCCAATGTGGGCGTGAACGTACTCCTGGCCATGCTCTCGAACTCGGTTCTCGCTGGAGTGGCGGCCTTCACGTTCTCCACGGTGGTGATCACCATCTTCGCTGAGATCATCCCCCAGGCATACTTCACCCGTCACGCTCTGGAGACCGCGGCCCTGCTCTCGCCGCTCCTGCGGCTGTACGAGCTGGTCCTTTACCCCGTGGCCCGACCATCTGCCTGGGTGTTGGACACCTGGCTTGGGGGCGAGGAAGTCCGCTACTTCAAGGAGCGGGATCTGCGCCGGTTGCTTTGGCTCCATGTGGAGACCTCCTCCACGGAAATCGACCTGGTGGAGGGACAGGGCGCCCTCAACTTCCTGGAGCTCGACGACGTGCCCCTGAGCGAGAAAGGCGAGGTGGTCGATCCCGACAGCGTGGTGGAGTTGGCGTTCGACGGCGCCCGTCCCGTCTTCCCTGCCATCGAGCCGTCGCCGGACGATCCCTTTCTTCAGGCCGTCAACCATTCGGGCAGGGGCTGGGTGGTCATCGTGGACCTTGAGGGCAATCCGCGGATGGCCCTGAGTGCCGACGATTTCATCCGCGAGGCGATTTTCGCCCCGGACCGTTTCAACCCCTATCGACACTGCCACCGGCCCATCATAGCGGAGGACCCGACCACGACCATGGGTGAGGTCATCCACCGCTTCGAGGTGCGGGCAGAACACACCGCAGACGACATCGTCGACGACGATGTGATCCTCCTGTGGAACGAGGAGCGGCGGATCATCACCGGGACGGACATCCTCGGACGTCTCTTGCGGGGAATCGCGCGGCGCTCGACGGTGACGTCGCTGGAGGAGCAGACCTTCCCAGGCGCAGCCGGGGCCGCCCAGTCAGCCTGACAGTCCAGGCTCCACGGTGCGACGCACCTCTAAGGTGCGTTGCATCTGACTCGCATAACCCCCCACCCACCATCCTACCCACGCCTATGGGTTGGCCGCCCTCCCGGGTCACGCCAGACTACAGCACATCTCCCTCCATACGGTCTCGAGCGAGCGGGAGCGAGCGTGGGCCAGGGAGCTGGCACTCGGATAAGCCAGCGCGTTGATCCCGGCGGAGATCGCCAGGTGCTCCATCGCCACCTTACCAGGGCCCGCAGGCCGCGCACACCCCAGGCTGATCCTCCGCCCCGGGACCAGAATACGGGCCACAGCCAGGAGCCTGCCCACAGCCTCCGCCGAGGGTGGCCGCGAATCGACCATCGGCGTCCCCGCCAAGGGGTTCAACACCACCAGAACCAGCGCCTCCGGGTCAGCAGCGGCGATGATCTCCAGCGCTGACAGCTCCCCCCGAATCCGACCGAAGTGCAGGCCGATCACCACGTGCGGTGCCATGGCCAGGCCGGCCTCCTTCAGTACCGCCAGCGCGGCGCCGTAGTCCTCCGGCTTCCTGTCCAGATGGTAGACCTGGCGGATGGTGTCCTCGTCGCCGATGACGTCTACCAGCACCTGATCCACCGCGACTGCGCTGAGCTCCCGGGCCGTCGCCTCGTCCGCGAGGCCGGTATGGACGATCACTTTGAGCCCCATCTCCTTGAGATACCCTATGGCCTGCATATGATCTCTCAGAGGTACCTGTCCGCGGCGGTCGGCGCCACCGCTCAGCAGCACGCCCTGACACCCTCTCGCCACCAGGTCGTCGGCGACACGGCGCAGTTCTGGCCCGGTTGGCGCCGCATACATACTCTTCAGCAACTGCCCCCGGCAGTGCTCACAGCCTAGACTACACGAACCTCCGGTGAGGCTGATGGCAGCGAAGCGATACGGTCTGTTGCGGAAGCCCTCCATCTGATACCGCTTGGCGCCCGGCACCGCCAGATCCAACAGCGGCGGGAAGTGAGCGCGGCGCAACGCCCAGGCATGCTCCAGTAACTCCTCCAACGGAAGGCGGTAGAGCGTCTCAATGTCCGTCATCGAGATCCCGCCCGGACTGACGGAGGCGCTCAGGGCCCAGCCCCTCGCGCAACTGGAACCGGATAAGGGCGATGTCCTCCACCCCCGGAGGGAAGGGGTAGTTCCGAATGGGCTTCGAGGGTCGCTCGTTGCCGAAGGGACGGTTACAGGCCGCCCGGCCTGGGTTTCCAGGCCGATCACCCCGCCCAGGACAGCCAGAGGTCATGAAGGCCGATCCATCAGCTACGATGTCCTCCGTGTCCAGCCCGAAGTCCACCACCTGCCCGGCCTCGTTGAACCCCATCGCCTCGACGCGCCCGCGCTCGTGGTTGATGATGTAGCGGGCCAGCTGCACCCGGCGATACTGACCGTACCCGGGCTGAGGCCAGTCACTCACCCCGGTACCTGCCTCGGGGAAGAAGCTGAAGAGATGGGTGTGAGCGCCCAGCTCGTGGGCCGCCTGAATCGTCCCGATCATCTCGCTCTCCGTCTCGCCCAGCCCGACGATCAGGTGGACACCGACCTGATACCGTCCGAAGACCGCCACCGCCCCCTCCACGGCCCGCCAGTAGTGGTCCCAGCGATGGGGGCCACCAACTCTATCCCGTCGATGGCGGTCGAAGAGCGCCGGCGTGGCGGCATCGAGCGCAATGCCCGCCATGTCGGCCCCGGCGGCCCGCGTCTCCGCCAGCTGCCCTTCAGGATCGGCCAGCAGGGTAGGGGCGATGAGAGCGCTGATGGGCAGGTCGAGCTCCTGGTGCAGCCGGGCGACGACGGTATTCAGGTCGACGAAGGCCCGCCGGTGGGTGATCATCGAGACGCAGACCCGCTCGAGCCGCCCATTGGCAGACCGGCCGTTCAGGCTGGTCCGCGTACGGGCGATGATCTCGTCCAGCCGGCAGGTCGGCCACCGAACCCGGATGAACGTACGCCTGTCCGCAGCCGTCAGCTCACGCCCGCTGGAGAGGCCGCAGTAGCTGCAGCGGCCCAGACAGCCGTCCCCATACGTGAGCAATAGGTTTAGGCCAGTCAGCCGCGCGTCGCGACGGAAGCGGCCTCCGGCGAGACCCAGGGTGATGGCTGCCGCCAGGCTCGTTTGGACATATTCGGGGCTCTCCATGAACGTTTCTCCTCATCACTAGATCCATTCGGCTGCGCTTGGTTCGGACACGCGTGGCCGCCCGTGGGCCTCCCAGCTCCCTTCGGGCCAGCCTTGGACAGTACGGCGCCGGCACGACCCTGTCCCGGACCCGCCGAAATGCGCCATGGGGTACACACCTCCTGGGACCGGTGCCCTTCAGTCCCTCGTCCCATCTGTCATCTCAAAGGCGAGACGATCCCGTTCGCCGTCCATAGTCGGGGAAGGCCACCCAGGTCTGGCGCACAAGCGCGCTCAGGGCGATCGCGTTCTGAGTCCAACCCCGGGACAGCATCCGCCTCTTCGTCACCGCGTGGGCCAACACGCCCCCCAGGTAGCCCCGCCATTCTCGCTCATACTGTTCGAGGGGGTCCGGGCTCCCACACACGGCGGCACTCGCCGCCGCCCGGCCGGCCATCTGCCCGCACAGACAGGCGTTGGCGACCCCCCCCCCCGTGATGGGATGGGTCTGCCCAGCGGCATCGCCAACCAGAATGATCCTGGCCCCGCAGGTGTGTGGCGGCGGCCCGCCGCATGGGATGGTCCCCCCGCTGTGGCCTATGACGTCCGAAGGCCGGATCTCGACCCGGTCGAGCAGGTGATCCAAGGCCTCGACAGGAGTCGGTCCCGGCCCCGCGCTGCACACCCCTACGCCCACGTTGGCCACCTCCCCCTTGGGAAAGACCCAGCCATAGCCGCCGACGTAGAGAGGATCGAAGTAGATCTGAGTCGCCTCCACCGGTCTCCGCAGATGCACCCGGCACTGCGCGGCGCCCATCATCAGATCCCCTCCAAAAGTCTCTCGCACGCCCTGGGGACGGATGTGGGACGAGCTCCGAGCTCCGGACGGCTCACTCTGGGTCACTGTCAGGCCCGGGGGATCGCTGGCAGCCGAAACCCCCTCACCATCCAGCGCTTCCATCCAGGTCCGTACCGTCGAGTGGGGCCCGTCGGCTCCCACGATGATCTGAGCGCCGATCTCGAACTCTCTCCGGCCCTGCCTCCCCAGGAGGCCCTCGTCTGTGAGCTCCAGAGCACGGGTATCCACCCTGATCTCGGCCCCAGCCCGACGGGCAGCGGCGGCCAGTCCCTGGTCGAACCGATCGCGGTGGATCACGTAGCCAGCAGCCGCCGTCTCCACCACCTCCCCATCCGGCAAGTGCGTGCGCATCACCCGAATCTCCTGACCCACCACCTCTGGCGACCAGGGCACACAGCGACGGAGCTGGACGGGCACATACTCGGCACACTGTACCGGAAGGCCGATCTCGGGTTGCTTCTCCAGGAGAAGCACCCGGCCCGAACCGGCCCCCTCGTGCGCCTGTGCCAGGGGCTCCATGCTGCACGCCGCCGTCAGTGCTGCTGAGCAGCCGGCTGGTCCGGCTCCCACGATCACGACCTCATAGTGATCCATAACTGAGTCACATCGCCCCATTCACAACCCGAGCCACCGCTTTCCTCAACAGTCCCATGCGCAACTCGGTCTGGTTCTCATACTGGCCGCGGTAGGCCTGCTCCTCCTGACCCAGGTCGTAGCAGGTGGAGCTGTCCAGATCGACCAACAACCCGGGCAGGCCAATCCGCTCGAAGTCGGCCTGATGCTTGGCATAGAAGGCCTCGCAACAGGAGCCCACGAAAGCCGGGGCCCCCCGACGGCGGCAGTCGGCGAGCACTTCCTCCAGGTTCTCGTAGTTCTGAATGGTGATGGGGACCAGCTCATACTCTTCAGCCAGGTCATAGGCCTCACCTATGTGACACAGACCGCAGCGATCACAGCCTTCCCGGTACCGGTATTCGCACTCCGGTGGTTTGGCGCAGTATGGCAGGAGCAGGTGGGAGGGACGCGGCATGTGCGCCAGGGGCTTGACCACCGTATAGAGATGGTTGACCTCGGCCAGGGCCATGTCGGACGGTCCGCCCCGGCCGTCCAGCGCGAACTGTAGTTTGGCCAGCGCTTCCTGGAACGTATGCACGAAGTCCTCGCAGGTGACACCAGGGGTGCGCACGTCCCCGGCGGAGAAGACCTCCTCGACGATTCGACGTACGGTCTCCGGTTCCGCCGCAGCGCCCTTCAAGCGGGCCTCCAGGTCGAAGATGGTCCGCCGCGGGTAGACGAAGAAGTCCCCCGTGAGCAGTGCCATCCGGATCCGCCGGGCCGGCAGATCCACAGCCAGGGCGGCTCGGATCAGCCCACCGGGAGCTTTGTAGAGCGCCCGCAGCTCCTGACGGTCGGCCAGGGACCGACGCAGGCCGTAAACCCAAGCCTCGGAGCGGAAGTACGACACCTTCTCCGCCAACAACTTCTGCTCGGTCTCCGTCAATGGCCCTGGGACGAGCTCCACCCCCAGGGTCTCAGCGAACCCCCTCGCCAGCGCGGCCTTAATCTCTGGCAATGACGGCGTCTGATCTAGCTCCCAGGCCAGACACGTAACCCGTTCCTTGACCGACGAGATCTCCTTATCCTTCAGTTTCTCGGTCGGGATGCGCAGGGCCCGCAGCATGGTGTCCACGTCGAAGTCGACCAGCAAGGTCCCCTGGAACAGAAAGGCCCCGTCCACCTCCGTGCCCCCAGTCCCCGAGATCTTCCGACCATCCACCTCAATGTCGTTCTGAGGGCGGAAGGCAGCGTCGACGCCGAGCTGCTCCAGGCCCCGCACCACACCCTGGCACAGAAATGCATAGAGGGCCTCCGGACTGCGCGGAAGGCCCGGATAGTTCACTGGGGCATAGATCTCCCAGCCCACCTGCGATTCGTCCCAGAACAGCGCGCCCCCTCCGGTGACGCGGCGGTTGATCTCGATGCCGTTCGCACGACAGAAGTCCAGTCGCACCTCCTGCTCCACCGCCTGGTGGTAGCCTACCAACGTGCAGCGCGGCAGGAACTGGAGGAAACGTAAGGTGTTCGGTACGACGTCCTGGCTGCGTGCCTCGAGGATGGCCTCGTCCAACGCCATATTCTCGGCCGCTGCCCGCGGACCGGTGTCCAGTAATCGCCATTCACGTGCCATGTCGTCACCCTGCCTGAACCTTGCATTAAGCGGCGCATCCCACGACGAATCCGCCATCTATAGGTCCGCTCCGGGTTCCTCAATCCCTTCGCGCCCAGCTGCTCTTGATGAGCGGGAGTCCGGGCCCTGGGCCCGCCGGAGCGCGACCGTCCGGCATTATAATACTCCATCCACTGCTTCACAACCAGAAGCACCCGATGAGCTAACAGACCGCTCCACGTGGTCGGGCCCATCATCGGACCGGGCGGTCACGCTCCGGCAGGATCCGTGTGGCATGCCCTCGCCAGGAGGGGACCGACGGGCCCCAGGCCACCCCACCCCAAAGCGCCCTGGGCAAACACCATCCATCACTTGTAGGCAGCCAGAAACCGACCGCCGCCAGTCGACATCACTTGTGCAGCGTTCCGCCTGGTCTATAATCCGAACGGAAGCAACGACCGGGTCGCAGGAACTCGTCTATGTGAGACCCCTTCCTTTGGGGGACTCACGTCGGCACCCTTTTCCTCCAAGCGCTGAGCGCGTATCAGGGTGTCGGGGGTCACGGCCCCCTCACGGCCCGGCAGTGCCGGACTGGCCCTCTTCCCCGGGGAGAGGGAAACAGCGAGGAGCTCGGGACTGCCGCTCCCAGCGGGGACCGCGAGAGAGATTCCTCGCTGCGCTCGGAATGACAAGAGGACACTTCGGCGAATCGCGTTCGGGAAGGGCCCAGTAAGGGAACGTGAAGACGGGGTGGCACGAGAAACCCGGACCGCTTGGAGTTAGAAGGGAGGGCAGAGCATGGCTGTTTTCGACATCGACCCCATCGTCGACCAGATGACGCTTGAGGAGAAGGCAACGTTGTGTACTGGCGCCGGCCCTTGGCGCACCGAGGGCGTCGAACGGTTGGGTGTGGGTCCGGTGACCTTGTGCGACGGCCCCCATGGCCTGCGCCGGCTGGAAGATCTGACGACGATGACCTCCCCCGGCCTGCCGGCCACCTGCTTCCCGACGGCCTCGTGCCAGGCAGCGACCTGGAACACCAGTCTGATGGAGGAGCTGGGAGGAGCTCTGGCCCGAGAGGCCATCGCCCTGGGCGTCGACGTGATCCTCGGCCCTGGCATCAACATGAAGCGCACCCCCCTGTGCGGGAGGAACTTCGAGTACTTCTCGGAGGACCCTTACCTCTCCGGGGCGTTGGCCGCTGCGTACGTTCAGGCGGTGCAGGGGGCGGGCGTCGGCACGTCCCTCAAGCACTTCGCGGCGAACAATCAGGAGTATCAACGCTTCAGCATCAGCGCGGACGTGGACGAACGGACGCTCCGGGAGATCTACCTGCCGGCGTTCGAGAAGGTGGTCAAGGAGGCCCGCCCCTGGACAGTGATGTGCGCGTACAACCGGATCAACGCCACCTACTGCTCGAACCATCGTGAGCTACTCACCGAGATCCTCAAGGACGAGTGGGGCTTCGACGGGGCGGTGGTCTCAGATTGGGGCGCGGTGCACGACCGGGTGACGGCCCTCCAGGCCGGGCTCGACCTCGAGATGCCGGGCCCGAAGCCCCGCCGCGTGGATGGGGTCGTTGCAGCCGTCCGCGACGGGACGCTGGATGAAGAGGCGCTGGACGAGTCCGTGCGCCGCATCCTGGGCATGGCCCATCAGGGCGCTCAGACCCCCGAGGCACACCCCCTCGATTCATCCGCGCACCACGCTTTGGCCCGCAGGATCGCCGCTGAGGGGATCGTCCTGCTCAAGAACGATGGTCTCCTGCCGCTCCAGGATCCGACCCATATCGCGGTCATCGGGCGAGCGGCGAGAGAGCCTCGCATCCAGGGGGGCGGCAGCTCCAACGTGAACCCCACCCAGGTGGATAACTGTTTCGATGCGATCCAGCGGCTGGCGGGCGAGGCTCGGGTCACCTATGCCGAGGGATACGCCAGCGAGTTGGACATCGATCAGGAGCTAATTGACCAGGCCGTCGCCCTGGCTCAGGCCGCCCGAGTGGCCCTCCTGTTCGTCGCTCTGCCGCCCGTGCTCGAGTCCGAGGGATACGACCGGCCCGACCTGGATCTGACGGCACCGCAGGTGGCCCTGATCCAGGCGGTTACCGCCGTGCAGCCGCGCACGGTGGTGATCCTCAACACAGCTTCGGCCGTGGTGATGGAACCCTGGATCGACGGGGCGGCAGCTGTGGTGGAGGCGTGGCTGATGGGGCAGGCGGGTGCGGGGGCCGTAGCCGATATTCTATTTGGTCGCCTGAACCCCTCGGGCAAGCTCGCCGAGACGTTCCCCAGGAGGTTGGCCGATACGCCTGCTTATCTCAACTTCCCGGGCGAGAACGGGGTGGTGCGCTACGGCGAGGGTCTCTTCATCGGATACCGCTATTACGACGCAAAGGAGATGCCCGTCCTATTCCCCTTCGGACACGGGCTGAGTTATACCACTTTCGCCTACGATCAAGCGCGAGTCTCTGCCCGCAGGTTCAAGGACGTCGAAGGCGTCACCCTATCGGTCGACGTCACCAACACGGGCGAGATGGCGGGACAGGAGATCGTGCAGGTCTACGTGCACGACCGGGAGGCTAGCCTGGTGCGCCCGGTGAAGGAGCTGAAGGCCTTCGCCAAGGTGCAGCTGGAGCCGGGAGAGACGGCGACGGTGACCTTCCACCTGGGTTTCCGGGCCTTCGCCTTCTACCATCCGGCCCACCAGCGCTGGATCACGGAGGACGGGCAGTTCGATCTGCTGATCGGTGGATCCACCGCCGACATCCGCTGCACGGAGGCGGTCACACTGGAATCCACTCTGGATCTGCCCAGCCTGCTGAATGAGGAGTCGACGCTCCGGGAGTGGTTGGCCAATCCCCAGGGGAGGTCGGTCATCCAGCCGCTGTTCGAGCAGATCGTGGCCCACATGGGAGGCGACCCGGGCAGCAGTGAGGAACCGCCCGAACCCACCGGGATGGACGCGGCGCGCTCGGTGATGGACATGCCCGTGCTTGGCATCCTCCGTTTTCGCGAGGACGCGCTACCCGCGACGCCAGAGGACATAGTCGCCTGGCTGCTGGAGGAGGTGCGGTAGTGGAGGCGCGAGGACGGAACGGAGGTAACGCCTGGAGATGGCGGTGCGATTTCGGCCATAGCACACCGTCCCCTGGCCCTCCTCCCGCCGCCGCCGGCCGTCACCCCGTGGCCCACTGGGCAACGCCGCAAGCCTTCCGGCTATCACCAGGAGGTGAGCCATGACCGTATTCTTTCTGGCTCCCGTCGGCAGCCGCGACGTCGAGCTCAGCGACCCCTCACTCCTCCCCTCGGCGCTCCAGCATGAGCCTCCCGCTCCACGCCCGTTGGGCGAGGAGATCCTGGCTGATTTCGGTCGCTATGCCGACGCGCTGCGGCTCCCCCTCATCGATGTCTCCCTGCACTGGCTCATCGCCCGCGGCGACGTAGCGCCCGACGAGCTCTCCGTCCATCTGTTCGCATCCGATCAACACCCCCCGCCGACCACCCCGGAACCCCGTGGGCAGGGCGATTCCATACTGCTCGCTCAAATTGTAGAGCGGCAACTGAGAACCCGCGGCGTGCCTTCCCCGTCCGAGTCCAAGCGCGTCGGCCGGGCGAGGGACGACGGCCGGCGGACCCGGCTCCGCGGCAGCCAGATCCACGTCCACCCCCTCAGGGACGACCCCGCCGACTACGGCCTGATGCTCAACGCGTATTCGCAGGAGCTCGCGGCCTTGGAGGATCAGATCAGTCTCGGCGACCGAGTCTACTTGGAAGTGACGGGCGGGACGACCGCGATGTCTTCGATGCTGCTCGTCGCCGGCGTTGAGACCTTTGGGCATCGGGTCCACACCCTCTATGTCCGCCCCGGCGCTGACCGGCCCCACGTGGTACCCATCGGACCCCGTTTCTTCGCCCGCCAAGCGCAGCTCGTGCTGCAGGAACAGCTGCGCCGGTTCGCCTACGCAGCCGCGCGGACTTCCGTGGATCGCCGGGGAGAGCTCATCGCACCCGACGTAGCGGACCAGACGCTGCTCCGCGCCCTCCTCGACTACGCCGACCGCCGGCTCGCCTTCGATTTCGCTAAAGCCCGGGAGGCGCTCCATCGGGCCAGCGCCTACGCATCCGGACGGCTCCAGGCGCACGTTCGCTTCCGCCAGCGGGAGCTCGCGCGCCGGGACAGCGCGGCGCTCCTGGCTGAGCTGATCCACAGCATGCGCATCATGTACCAGCTGGGCCAACACGCCGACTTCGTTCACCGTCTTCTCCGCTTTCGAGAGGGGTGTTTTCGCCACCTGGCCGAGGGGATGGGGCTCCGGTATCGGAAGGGTGATGAGCGCTACGCCGACCCTGATTGGGTGGACCAAGTGGTGGGGCTCCGCGCATTCCTCGAGGACTACACCTCGCCTGTCGGCGATAGACACGGCAGGATCCGCTTATCTGATCGGCCCTTGACCGTCGTTAGCCTCGGCGCCATCGTCGACTTCTTCGTCGCCCGCGGTAAACCCTGGGGCCGCCTGCAGGCCCCCGTGAGCGCCCTGCACCGTCTTTCGACCGTGACTGATCTGCACAGCCAGGGTCTCGTGGGCCCTGGGTTCGACGGCATCAGTCGCGCCGATCTGGAGCATGGCTTCGGTCAGGATCTCGATCATATCGTACCCTTACTGGAGGAGATCTACGGGGCCCTCTTCACGGCCGAATTGGGAGATAACCCTTACGAAGCGTTGAATGGGTTGATCCTGAGCCTGCTACGGCGGTGAGGACGGCGTCGCCCACGGTGCCGTGCTTTGCACCAGGGTGCGTAGTACTGCAACCGCCCAGGGGCGATAAGAGCTTGGCGGACGGCCGAGGAACGCCCCAGGGGAGTTGTTCATGGCTAGCGTGAACGAGATTCTTCGTCACTCCGCTCCTACTAAGAAAGCGTATTCGG
>SKQX01000224.1 GCA_007118795.1 Thermoflexales bacterium
GGCGTACCAGGGTGCCAACCCCACCAGTCACGTGTGGGCCAGCGAGGCCATCGAGATCGGTGGTAGGTATATCACCCGGGCCATGGATGACCCTGCCGACACGGAAGCGCGTTTTCAGATGATGCTGGCGGCGACCTATGCCGGGATCGGTTTTGGAAACGCGGGAGTGACCCTGCCACACGGGATGTCGTATCCCGTGGCAGGCATGGTGCGCGACTACATCCCGCCGGATTATCCGCAGCACCGCCCTATGATCCCGCACGGTATGGCGGTGATCCTGCACGCTCCGGCCGCCTTTCGCTTCATGGCCCCGGCCAGCCCCGATCTCCATCTCTACGCCGCAGGGTTGCTGGGGGCGGATGTGACGGGGGCGAGCCCCGAGGAGGCAGGCGACGTGCTGGCCGGCGCGATTATCGATCTGATGCGGCGGACGGATATGCCGAACGGTCTGGGCGCCGTCGGCTACGGGCCGGAGGACGTGGATCGGCTGGTGGAGGGGACCCTGCCGCAGCACCGGGTGACGAAACTGTCCCCGCGACCGGCGGGTCCAGAGGACCTTCGGGAGATGTTTTTGGAGTCACTGACACTCTGGTAGGCATGCGCGGGGAGAGGTCCCGCTGGGAGTTTGGGTGGGCAGAAGAGGGCGGCCCGGTAGATCTGTTGGCCGAGGGTAGGCAGGGCTAGACCGTTCAGCGGCCGAGGGCGGCACCGCCGTGTCCCCTCTCCCCCGGGGGAGAGGGTTAGGGTGAGGGGGCGTCTCGCTAGCACTGTCGTCGTCGCCTGCAACTCAACTCTCAGACAGCGAATGCGCTTTCTTAGTAGGAGCGCAGTGACGAAGAATCTCGCCGACGCTGGCCAGAAACAACTCACAGGCGGGCTCTCTTCGGCCGTCCGCCGAGCTCTGATTGCCCAAGTACGGTTGTAGGACTAGGGAGACCGAGATATGGATAGATGGGTAGGGACCGTGGCGAGAGGGATTCGGACCCCTATCGTGCGCGAGGGCGATGTGGTCGAGGCAATAGTTGTCGAGAGTGTCATCCAAGCATGCGAAACTGAGGGGTTCTCGCTTCGTGACCGGGACGTGGTGGGGATCACGGAGTCGCTGGTCGCGCGGGCCCAGGGGAACTACGCGACGGTGGATGCGATCAAGGCCGACGTGGGGGCGAAATTCGGTGCGGAAACGCTGGGGATCGTGTTCCCCATACTGAGCCGCAATCGCTTCTCCATTCAGCTTAAAGGCATGGCGCGCAGTACCAGGCACGTGGTGCTGCTGTTGAGCTATCCGTCGGATGAGGTCGGCAACCAGCTGGTGGACCAGGACCTGCTGGACGAACACGGCATAAGCCCTTGTACCGATCACATGACGGAGAGCGAGTTCAGGAAGATGTTCGGTCCCAGCATCCACCCCTTCACGGGCGTCGACTATGTCGCGCTCTACCAGTCGTTGGTGGAAGCCGAAGGGGCGGCCTGCACCATCCTCTTCTCGAATCAACCGGAGATCATCCTGGAACACACCGGCAACGTTCTGGCCTGTGACATTCACACTCGAGCGCGGACGAAGCGGCTCCTGAAGGCGGCGGGAGCCGAGATCGTGTACGGTCTGGACGACATTCTGTCCTCCCCAGTCAATGGCAGCGGCTACCATCCGGAGTACGGTCTGCTGGGGTCAAACAAGGTCACCGAGGAGATAGTGAAGCTCTTCCCCCGGGACTGTCAGGAGGTGGTCGATGGCGTGCAGGATCTCCTCCGGGAGAAGACAGGGAAGACGGTGGAAGTCCTGGTGTATGGCGATGGAGCCTTTAAGGATCCGGTAGGGAAGATCTGGGAACTGGCGGATCCCGTGGTGTCTCCCGGGTATACCTCGGGCCTGGAGGGCACGCCCAATGAGCTGAAGCTGAAGTGCCTGGCGGACGATCAGTTCGCGGACTTGAACGGAGAGGCGCTGCGAGAGGCGATCGCGAAACGGATCCGGACGAAGAAGGGAGATCTGGTGGGAGCCGCGGAGGCGGAGGGCACGACGCCGCGGCGGCTGACGGATCTGATCGGTTCGTTGTGTGACCTGGTATCTGGGAGCGGCGACAAGGGGACGCCGGTGGTGTTGGTTCAGGGGTACTTCGACAGCTTCGCAGCGGAATGAGGGAGACCACAGACGTGCAGGGAGGAAGAACGCCGCGGCGGATGGAGGAGGTCACGCCGCTAGCCTGCTGGTAGGGGCTCTGGGCGAGGGTTAGCGAGGACAGATAGGAGGGCACGATGGAGCCCAGGTTTGTCGATCTGGATGCGTTCTGGGTGATGGGGGTTCAGGTGCACGCCATGCCCGACGAGGTGGACTTCGCGGCGTTCTGGGATGAGCAGTTCATGCCGCATCTCGACGCGCTGCAGGCTCTCAGCACGGATGAGGCTTGTTACGGCGTATGGTTCCCTCACAGCGAGGACGGCATCCCGGACTACGTGGCGGGGATGGCGGTTCCGGAGGGGAGCCCTGTGGTGGAGGGCCTGGTGGCCCGGCAGGTGCCGGCGTCGCGCTATGCCGTGTTCGATTGTTCCCTGGAGGGGATCGGTCGGACCTACGGCCATGTCTACAACACGTGGCTGCCGGAGTCGGACTACGAGTTCCCGGAGGGCTGCGCTGACTTCGAGTACTACCCGCCGGAGGGAGTCGAGGAGGCGTCGCCCGCGGTCTACATCCCTATTCGTGTGAAGGCCTGAGCGGTGCCCGGAGGGGAGGCGGGCGCGGGGCGCAGCCCGCTGGCGCCGAGCGATCAGGGGAGGTCACCGAGAGACGGGCGGTGGTGTCGGATTTGGGTGTCCAGGGCGGGCACCATCGAAGAGGACAGAGACCGCCACAGCCGTGATTGTCGCCCACCTACTGAGGAACTGTTTGCTGTGTTGAGGTCTGGGCGGAAGCCAGGGCCACCTCCCCGACGATGACGCCCCCTCACCCTAACCCTCTCCCCCCGGGGGAGAGGGGAATGTGCCCGGAACTCGGCTCTTGCTGCTGGCGCTTGGTGTCGGGCAGGCAGCGGGCGTGTGTGTGAGGGTTCTGGCGGCGGCGCAGCGGTCTCGGCATCAGCTATTGACTGGACGGCTGCGTGCCGGCTTGGTATCGGCCTTCTTGTTGCTGCCCGGGTATTCACGGTTCAGGTGCAACGGACCTAAACGGCACGTGCAATGCACCGAGAGAAGCGGTGCGACGCACCTGGCGGCGAGTGCGTCGCACCCCGGGGCGAATACGAGGAGCTCGGGTCGGGGTACTAGTATGACGAATTGGAGTGGGAGATCTCCAGTTCGTTTACTTGCATCAGGGCCGGCACGATGATGGCGGTGGGATTGCGCGCTCCGTAGCTGGAGGATACGTTGGCGACGACCTGTTCCTCAGACAGCCAGGCCACCCGGTCGCCAAAGATATCGAGCAGGCTCTGCGTCAGGCGCACGTTGTAGGGCACGATCACCGATCCATCCTCCTTGAGCAACAGAGCGCCGAAGCGTGAGCTGGCGGTCACCAGGCCCTTGGATGGGTTCACGATGTTCATATAGTGGAGGAAGGGGATGTAGAGCAGGTCGCTCTCCCGCGGCATGGCCACCAACTCCTCGAGGGTGCCCGGTCGGGCATCTCCGCCCTCCATGACGATGCTGTTGTGCGGGACCGTGTGGCCGGTGGGCTCCGCATTGAACTCATCGGCCTCGTCCTGGGGCCAGATGAAGCTCTCGAAAACCCCGTCGACGAAGATGGGGAAGGGCCGGCGCACCATGCCCATCAGGTCGCGCCGGAAGGGATAGGTCTCGCTCCGCGTGGGATCGTCCGTCAGCGTGA
>SKQX01000235.1 GCA_007118795.1 Thermoflexales bacterium
CCTAGCCTACCTGCTGCTCTTGGTCGGCCTGGCCACGCTCAGGGGGACCATCATCGTGTTGACCCTGCCGCCGACCATCTATCTGACAGCAGCGCTCCTTCGCGGACCGGGAGAGCTTCACGTGACAGCAAGACGCTCACTGGGCGCAGCGTGTGTGGCTGAGGGGAGACCGGTGGTGGTGGAGGTGACGGTGACCAATCAGGGAGGAGAGCTGGAACTGGTCCGCATCGAGGACACCCTGCCCCCGAAGTTACACGTAGTGGAGGGATCCAGCAGCCTCCTGACGTCTCTCCGGCCGGGCCAGTCGGCGACTCTTGCCTACCGCGTGGAAGGGGAGCGGGGTGATGTCCAGCTCGGCCCCGTGCGGGTGGCGGCGAGTGACGTTCTGAATCTCTTCTCCCGGCAGGTCGCCTTGGATACGCCGCAGCGGCTGACGATCCTGTGCGAGGCGAAATACCTGCGGCGGGTCAAGATCCGCCCCCGGTTCACTCGCGCCTACGCCGGCCCGGTCCCGGCGCGCGAGGGTGGAGCGGGCATCGAGTTCTTTGGCATCCGCAGTTATCAGATGGGAGATCCGCTGCGATGGATCAACTGGAAGGTGAGTGCCCGCCATCGGCCCTCCCTGTTCACCAACGAGTTCGAGCAAGAGCGCATCACTGACGTAGGACTGATCCTGGACGCTCGTCGGCGGACGGATATCCGAGGTGCAGATACGACCCTCTTCGAGCATTCGGTGAGTGCCACAGCATCGCTGGCTGCTCGTTTCCTGGGTGATGGGGATCGGGTGGGGCTGCTGATCTACGGCGGGTTTCTGAAATGGACATTCCCGGGCTACGGTCGGATCCAGAGGGAGCGGATCCTGCGGGCGCTGGCCGGGGCTGAGACCGGTGAGAGCCTTGTCTTTGAGAACCTGGACTATATCCCCACGCGCTCCTTCCGGGCGAAGTCGCAGCTGGTCCTGGTGAGTCCCCTCTGTGCGGACGACGTGGCCCCGTTGGTCCGTCTGCGGGCCAGGGGATATGAGCTCGCGGTGATCAGCCCGGATCCCATCTCGTTCGAGGCAAAGACTTTGCCCCGGAGCGGGGCGGTATCGCTGGCCGTTCGCATTGCCCACCTGGAGCGCCGGGCAGTGCTGCGCCACCTGCGGCGGGCCGGAATCCGGACTGTGGATTGGCGAGTCGACACCTCGTTCGACACTGCTATCCACGCGGCCCTAAGCCGGGGACCTCACACGATGCGCGCGATCGGCGTCGACTGAGTCCGTGCGATGACCTCGAGAGCCACCACTATCAGCATCGTCCTCGCTGCCACCACACTAGGGACAGCCTACGCGCTGGCTGACCTCTGGATGGTGGGGGCCGTGATTTCGTCTCTCGGTCTCGCATTGGCGTGGCGACGGCATAAGACCGGGACGGCGGCTGCCTGGGTGATGGTGGTGGTGGTTAGCGGGGGGGCGGTTGTTGGCGCCTGGCTGGGGCTAGATCCCTACCTCCTGTTACTGGGCCTGATCGCGGCCCTCTCGGCCTGGGATCTGGATGCCTTCTCTCGCCAGGTCAGGGACACAGGCGCCGTCATGCCCGAGCTGGAGGGCAGGCACTTGCGGCGACTGTTGATCGTTGACGGAATCGGACTGTTGCTGGCAGGTCTGGCGCTGACGGTGCAGCTGAGGCTGAGCTTTGGCCTGGCCGTGGCGGCGGCGATTGTGGCTCTGGTGGGCCTGAGCCGTGCCGTCGGGTTCTTCAGACGCGATAGCCACCGCTGACCCAGGCCGGAGCCAGGAAGAGGAGCAGCGAAGACGAAGGTTAGGACAAGGTGTCCAGCACCATCTCCAATGCGCGATCAGTTAACCACACCGCGTCGCGGCCTGTGCCTGCCTTCACGTCGTAGACCTCATCGATCACCGCCCTAGCTGTGTTTAGGGCCACGTAGACAGTCTGGCTTTCCTCCTCGGTGATCGGCCCCCTGGCCCAGAGCGCCAAGCAGAGGTTGACCCCCAAGAAAATCCGTCCCTCCCGGGCTGCTGCCCGAGCGGCTTTGGCGGAGAAGCTGCCCGCTTTCTTCAGCTGGGGCCGCGGCAGCGCCATAAGGCCAATGGCCTCCTCCACGTCATCCAGGATGAGGCTGTTCCCCAGCGCCTCCACCCCGTCCTCGGCCGCGAAGAGGCGTCGGCTGACGATGGGCCCCGCCCCGCACTCCACCGTACCGAGCCTCAACTCCCGCTCAACCAGTATGCGGGCCACCTGATCCGCGATCGACTCCTCAGGCAACTCTCACCCCCTTCACTGAACTGTTCACCAGCGCACTGGAGATCCGATTATAGGCCGATGCCCCCCTGAACACAACTGGGAAGTACTATGTCCTCTGGGTGAACATCGGACCAGGGACTGTTCGCCAGAATACCCATCCTGACTTATAATCGCCGGCGCGTTCTGGGTCAGGCGATCTCAACGACGATGACAGACCGAACAGGAGATGACACACCCCTATGCCAGAAGCTCTTGATCTCATCAAACAGAAGCTCGCCGACGGCGCGCGACGCACCGGAAACGAAGCGCCGACCTATGCCGTTCCCAATCTGTGGATCGACCCTGATCTGGGGTCAGGAAGCACCCTCGTCGACCCGTATCGGTTCCACCTGGAACGGATCGACTGGATCGAAGCCCAGCCCCGGCTTCCCTGTGTCGCGGCGGGATCAGGCGGTGACTGGTCGAAGACTGCCCTGGTGTACAATACCCTGATCCGGGCCGCTACGGGATTCGACCATGACGGGGATGGCAAGGTGAACCGCCAGCCGATAGGCGATGGTTGGATGGAGACGGGCACTTTCCTCAAGAGCCTCACCACCCTACCGCTGATCACCAGGATGGGTTTCAACACGATTCATCTGCTGCCGGTCACCGCCATCGGCGAAGACGGCCATAAGGGGACCCTGGGATCGGTTTACGCCATCAGGAACCCTTACCGCCTGGATCCCCGACTATCGGAGCCAGCTCTGGGGCTGAGGCCTGAGGATGAGTTCGCGGCCTTCATCGAGGCAGCGCATCACCTGGGACTGCGAGTGGTGGTCGAGTTCGTCTTTCGCACCGCGTCGAAAGACGCCGACTGGGTGGCGGAGCACCCGGAGTGGTTCTATTGGATACGGGCCGACATCCAGGATCGAGGGCCTGAGGAGGACGACCCCAGGGCCTATGGCGCACCCATCTTCTCCCCGGAAGCGTTGACGCAGATCAAGCGACAGGTTGAGCAAGGAGAGCGGGATGACTTGATCCCACCCCCAGAAGTCTACCGCCAGATGTTCACGCCACCACCGAGCGGAGAAAGCGTCAAGATGGTGGACGGAAGTTGGATTGGGGTGCTAGAGGATGGTACCCGGGTCCGCGTGCCGGGTGCCTTCGCCGACTGGCCGCCGGACGATCCCCAGCCACCGTGGACAGATGTCACCTATCTGCGGCTCTACGACCACCCCGACTTCAACTACATCGCCTACAACACGCTGCGCATGTACGACAGCCGGCTGGCCCGACCAGAGAACCGGGTCGAGCCAATGTGGGACCGCATCGTGGGGATCCTACCGTATTACCAGCGCCGCTTCGACATCGATGGAGTGATGATCGACATGGGCCACGCGCTGCCGATGGATCTGAAGCACCGCTTCGTAGGTGCCGCTCGCGACATCGACCCCGATTTCGCCTTCTGGGATGAGAACTTCGACATCAGCGGCCGCAGTCGGGAGGAGGGATACAACCTCGTGCTTGGCAGCTACTGGTGGCTCGCCTA
>SKQX01000231.1 GCA_007118795.1 Thermoflexales bacterium
CCTTGAAGTTCGCCGTGATCACCGTGATCATACTGCCGGTGCTGCCGAACCGCGGTTTCGGTCCCCCGCCCCTGGATGTTCTAAACCCCTATCAGATCTGGCTGATGGTGGTTTTCATCTCAGGGATCAGCTTCCTCGGCTACGTCATGATCAAGATCATCGGTCCTAGACACGGAATCAGCCTGAGTGGTCTGCTGGGGGGGCTGGTATCGAGTACGGCTGTCACCCTTAGCTTCTCCAGGCGCACGCGTGAGCGGGGGGAACTGGTGAAATCCTTCGCGCTGGCGATCATGGTGGCGTGGTCGATGACCTTCGTCCGCATATTTATCGAGGTTGCAGCCTTGAACAGGGCACTGCTGGGGGTGCTGTGGCCGCCTTTGACTGCCGCGTGGGCATCCGGTGTGCTGTACGCCACCTATCTCTACCTATCGCGAGGGGGTGAGGAGGAGGCCGAAGTTCAGTTCTCGAACCCCTTCGAGCTGGGAACGGCCGTCAAATTCGGGCTCCTGTTCGCGGCTGTCCTGTTAGTCTCGAATGCTGCCAGCCTGTACGCGGGGGACGTCGGCGTCTACATCTCCAGCTTCATCGCCGGTCTCCCGGGCGTGGATGCGCTGACACTGTCCATGGCTCAGTTGAGCGGACCTGGGCGGGAGGTCGCGCTGACCACGGGTGCGCGGGCTATCGTCATTGGCGCGATGGCGAACACCCTGGTCAAGGGCGGCATCGTGTTGGCGATGGGCTCCTCGCAGTTGCGTCGCGCAGTGTCTCCGGGTTTTGTGCTCATGCTCGCGACAGGTGTTGGCGCGGCGTTCTTGATCTAGCCAGCAACACGGGCTCCTTCGGGGACGTGGAGCGACGAGAGCAGACGGTGAGGCGGAGGTGAGAATCCAGTGGGCACGATGGATGAGCGCGATAGGAACGATGCACTCCCCCGACCCCTTGATTCAGCCGAGGCTCGACTCCGGGAGCTGGCTGCGGCGATTGAGGAGCTGGCGGCTCGGGAGGAAGACTCGGATAAGGCAGATGGGCCACCGGGGCGCTACGAGAGCGTCGGACGGCTCCGAGTCCGACTGGAGAGAACCCGGCACACGGTGCGAGAGCTGAGAGAGACCCGTGAGGACCGGAACAGGGTCAGCCAGGCTGTCGATGAAGCCATTTCTGAGTTGGAGCGGGCCATCGCTCGCGCCGGGCCAAGGTTCCAATGAAGGATCGAGGTGCGGTTAGCAGCGGAGCCCAACTTGGTCGTGGATTAGTGGAACTACTGTCGGGATGGTGGTCCCTGCTCGTCCGGTATGCCGGATGAGAGGGAGGATCGCGGCAGCTGGCGTCAAGGGAGGACGCTCGTGGGGACCGACAAGGCCGAGGAACTGAAGGAAATTGCCCAGGAGATCCGTGAGCTGAAGGAGTCTCCCCTCTATCCCTACCGGAGACGACACGGCTATCTCCCCGTCCCGGGTGTTGGGAGCGCCGAGGCCGATATTATGCTCATCGGAGAGGCCCCGGGCAGGCAAGAAGCAGAGGCAGGCCGTCCCTTCGTGGGCAAAGCGGGGGAGGTACTCGACCAGCTCTTGGAGTCGCTTGACCTGGACAGAGAGGACGTATACATCACGAACGTGGTGAAAGACCGGCCGCCGGGCAATCGAGATCCTCGCGCCGACGAGATCGAGGTGTACGCTCCCTTCCTATTGCGCGAGATCGCCATCGTGGAGCCCGTTGCCATCGGTAGTTTGGGGCGATTCGCGACCGACTTCGTGCTGAAACGTTACGCCCAGCGCGGGCACGGCCGGACTATGGACGACTTGCACGGCAGGGTGCTCAGAGGGGATGCCCCCCACGGGGAGGTGAGGATCGTACCCCTGTATCATCCAGCGGCGGTGTTCTACAACCGGGAGCTTGAGGAGATCATTCAGGAAGATTTCCAGGTGCTGGCGCAATACGTGTGAGCCGGGGCCGCATCAACGGTCGTCTTCATCGGGTCGCAGCCGTTGCTAAGCAACTCCAGCCGCCAGGCGCGTTGCCTGTGTTCTGAGCGAAGGCGGTTGAGATCCAACGAAATTCCAACTCTGTAAACCAAACACGAAGCCGATTCCAACCTATGCCGTCCGCGCTTCGGCCGAGAATCTGGTATAGTGTAAGAAGCAGTGGTATGTTGTCAGTGTGCAGTTAAGCAGGGAGCTAGGGTGACCGACGGTAGGCCGACTAACGATGAAGTTGCCGATGTGCTGGAGGAGATCGCTGATCTCCTTGAGATAGGGGAGGCGAATCGATTTCGGATCCGGGCGTACCGAGATGCTGCCAACACGGTGCGCTCCCTGGACGAGCCGATCGAAGAGCTGGCGCTGGAGGAAGGTGCAGGCGAGTTGGAAACCATCCCCGGCATTGGCGAGGGCATCGCTCGAGTGATCACCTCATACGCGCGGACGGGACGATCGGAGCTCCTCGAGCGTTTGAGGGGCGAGATGGTACCGGCAGCGTTGTTCGAGCAGGTTCCGGGGATTGGAGAGGAGCTGGCGCGGCGCATCGCCGAAGAGCTGGACATCTCAACACTGGAGGAGTTGGAGCAAGCAGCGCACGACAGCCGACTCCAGGAGGTGAGAGGGTTCGGGCCGGAGCGGGTTCGGAACGTCCAGATCAGTTTGGCTGGTTGGTTGAGCACGGCTGCTCAGCGGAGGAGGCGTCGAGCCCGGGATGGCGATGGGCCTGGACAGGAGCCCCAGGTGGAGACGCTGCTCGCAGTTGATCAGCTTTACCGGCGTAAGGCGGCGGCCGGCGAGCTGCGCAGGATTGCGCCGAAGCGCTTCAACCCGGAAGGTGAGGCGTGGCTCCCGATCTCGAATGTGGAACGGGATGGCTGGCGTTTTACGGCGCTGTATTCGAACACAAGGCGGGCCCACGAATTGGATAAGACCGATGACTGGGTGGTGCTCTACTATGAGCGGGACGGCGAAGAAGGTCAGGCCACGGTTGTCACTGAGACGCGCGGCCCGCTGGAGGGCAGACGGGTGGTCCGGGGGCGGGAGGACGAGTGTGCGGACCACCACCGGCGGGAAGGCAAGGGATAAAAATATCGGCGCAACGTTCGGCCGGGAGACGGTGCGAGATCGGAGGGGGCGCGGAGCAAATACCGCCTGGGGCCGTCGTTCGTGGTAAGTGGTAGTCGGATGTTTTGGGAGATTGAGAGAATTGAGGGGTAGACAGATGGAGAGACAGCGATTGACACTGAGGTCGCGCAAGGGGCGTCTGAGACGTCTATTGGCGGTCGCTATATTCGCGGGAACGCTGGCGTTCGGATGCGTCGGACTGAGCCAACTTGTGGAGCCGGAGGAGGTAACTCCGCCTGTCTTGGAGGAGGAGACGGTGGAAGCGGCTGAGATGGTGCCCACGCTGACGCCGGATCCGGAGGCAACGGAGATCGAGGTAACGCCCGAGGACGTTCCCGGACCTCAGCTGGAAAGGGGCTTTCTGGCTGCGCTATACGAGGAGACGAACCCTAGGGTGGTGAGTATTCGTGTTTACGTAGAAGAAGGAGGGATGCCCACGCAGGGTGCCGGTTCGGGGTTCGTGCTGGACGAGGAGGGCCATATCGTCACCAACGAACACGTCGTCCGTCCGGCGGAAGTGGTCACCGTGATCTTCCACACCGGCCTTGAGGCGCGGGCGGACGTCGTCGGTCTAGATCCCCACAGCGATCTGGCCATCCTTTTGGTAGATGAGCTACCGGAGGATGTGGCATCGTTGCCCCTGGGCGACTCTGAGGCTGTTGCCCCCGGAGAC
>SKQX01000172.1 GCA_007118795.1 Thermoflexales bacterium
CCCCCGCCTGCTGGAATCGAGAGCTCACCGTCGACCACAGCGACGCCGAGGGGGCCCTCCACCTCCGCCGGAACCTCCGGCATCCGCCAGCGGAAACCGTCGGGAGGCGCCGAGCCCGAGATGGTGATAGTCAACTCTCCATCCCACCCCGACTCGGTCTGCTGAACGGTGCTCTCCGTGTGGAGGTCGAGCTTACCGAACTGAGTAGGGGCCGTCCGGAGGCTGATCGTCTCCCCGCCAGCTAGCCACCAAGCAGGCACCCCGGTGAACAGCTCGAGGGTTCCCCCATGCTCAGAGACGAGCATCTCGCGCACCAAGGTGGAGTAGCTGGCAGCGGCCCACGCGTGGGGCATATCGCCGCCAGAGAAACCACCAGTGACCGGGTCAACTTGTTCGGCCCAGGCGAAGGTGCCAGGGAGCGTCTGATTGCGCAGGACCCAGCCAAGGATCTCGTGGAGCACGTCCTTGCGACCCAGCCGCAGATAGGCGTGGGCGAGCTCCATCCCGCCATAGGGCCAGAACTGACCCTGTCGATGGCGAAACGCGCCCTCATCGGGCGCTATCCAGTGTCGGTAGTAGTGTTCAAACGACCGTTGGATGAGCGGGTGGTCGGGGGAGAACACCCTGATGGGCCACAGAGCCGGCACCGAGCCCCGTGCCATTGCCGAGCTCTCCACTTCCTCGACCGCCCCCGGGATGTAGGGCGGGTCGGTCCCCATAACCATAGCGACGGAATCCAGGATGGCGGCTCTCAGCGCGGCTGCCTCACGCTCCATCCACAGGGCATCATCCGAATGTCCCAACTCCCGCGCTGCGTAGGCCGCTTCCTCCAGGCCCGCTACAGCCCACAGATTGTCCCAGTAGTAGTGCTGGTCGGCCGGTCCGAGGTCCTCCGCACTCTTGCTGGGAGGGAGTAACCCCGCAGTGGGCGCACCAGGATGATGGTAGCCTGCCCGCAAGTCGACAAGAAACTCAACGGCCTCACGGAGTGAAGGGTACCAATCGCGAAGGCCATCTGCATCACCCGTATAGCGGTAGTAGGTCGTGAGCAAGAAGATGAACTGACCCTGCGAATCCCACTGGTCGCTGTCCCAGGGAATATCGGTCCCCTGGATAGGGGGTATGCGGCCATCAGGCTCCTGAGCGGCAGCAATGTGAGGGATGTACTGACGGACTACCTCAGCGTGTCCGAGCTGGAGCAGGGCCAACCCGATGTAGGCGGCGTCTCGGACCCACATAGAGTCGTGCATCAACGGTCCGGGGTGCGGTCCTTGCGGTCCGATGGAGAGGAGCAGGTAGGCTGTGGATGCCTTGACTCCGTCCGCTACGAAGCTGTCCGGGATGTCGATCTCCACGTGTCCCACGGCCTCCTCCCACGCTGCTGCCGCCTGAGCCAATTGGGTCCCGGCGCTCGCCTGGATGGCAGGTAAATCCTCCCCCGGAGAGCCGGGAAAGGCGAAGCGCAGCGTATCGGATCCACCGGATCGAAGAGAGAGGGGATAGGTCCACACCGCCGCGCCAAGTCCCGAGGGTTCAGTTACCTCAGCATCCGTCGACGGCACTCGTCCGTCGATCGCAGCGGCCATGACATCACTCAGCGCTCCCAACCCGGCCTCACTGGGTGGTACCTTGGCGGTCAAGAACGGAACGCCATCAAACCAGAGACGCGAGTCGGCCTGTAAACCCAGGGAGCAGATTGGCGCCATAAATCGACCGATGCCAAAGGGTCGAACCACCAGAAGGAGTGTAAGCTCACGCGTCGTCTCCCCCGGGTTGGCTATGGTTGCCTGCCAGTGCGTGGCTTGGTTCGGCACGTCTCGGAACAGCACATTCTCCACGACGATGTCGCCAGCCTTCCAGGCCCACCGCGGGAGCGGAAGATAGCGACCGTGCAGCGAAAACTCGACGTCCTCGTGGGATGCCACGGTCAGTTCATCTGTGAAGTTATCATACAGCCACACCTCAACCGTGGGAGACGTAGCCCAGGGAGCGACAGCGCCGTCGGAACGGACGAGAGCCTCGGTGGGTGCCGCCGGAAGGGCAGTCATGGTCCAGGCGAGCGGATCTCCCCCGACCCAGCCAGGCATAGGCCAATGCGGGTGCAGCGCCGACAACCACGCCATATACGCCTCGTCGGTCATCACCCCCGGGGGTGCGGAACTGAGCCGGGCAGGACCCTTGATCCCCCCATATCCACCGTAGTCTTCAACCCGTACCGCCAGATGGACGTCCTCACCCGCCTGGGCGAAGGTTGAGATATCGACGAAGGCGGGGCCGGAATCTCCCAGCTCCCAGTCCATGGCCCAGACCCCGTTCACCCAGAGGGTTCCAAAGTCATCGGCAGGTCCGAATCCCAGATAGACGGAAGGCCAATGGGGCATGGCGATGGTGGTGCGATACCATGCCACACCGTCATAGTCGATGCCGCTGTATTCCCAGGGCTCTCCAGGGGCGAGATCCCTCCAGTCGGTGTAGCTCATCTCCGGCGCGTACCACCGCTCAGTCTCCCCAAGGTCCTGTGGATCCATCCGGAAGCCCCAGCCCTCATCGAGGGTGACCACGGGAGGTTCTACACAATGGCCCACCACGGTACGAGGCGCAGGGAGCGACTGACTCGCAGTCAGGCAGACGATGAGCATCGTCGTCAATATCAGGCTTCGCGCCGCGCTCGGTCTAGGCATAGACAGATCTCCGCATCTGCAACCTTCGACTAGGCCTGCAGCTGAGGGTGCAACCGCTGCAGGTGAGCCAGGGCCTGCCGTACTCTTTCCTGATTCTCGGATCGATTGAGCCACAGACTCACGCCGCTGGGGTGCGGCAGCGGCACTATGCAGCGATCGTCAGGTCGGTCGATGACGGTTCCGACCACGTCGGAGAGCCGAGTCTGCCCGAGGAAGCGTTGCACTGCCAAGCTGCCCACCGGCACTACGACCCGGGGCTGAACCAGATCCAGCTCTCGCTTCAAGAAGGGCGCGCACAAAGCCTGCTCCTCCCGCGTCGGAGCTCGGTCCCCCTTGCCGCTGGACGATTTGCCCGGATAGCACTTGGTGATGGCAGTGACGTACTGCGTCCCACGGAAGACGCCTTCGTCCCATCCAGCCTGCGCCAACCAGCCGAACAGCCGCTGGCCCGAGGATCCGTTGAATGGGCGCCCGGTCTCGGCCTCACTGGCGCCAGGCGCCTGTCCAACGATCATGAACCAAGCAGATACCGGACCGGAGAAGACGGCTGCAGGCGTGACCGAGAAGCCTGCGCTCAGACACCGACGGCACATTCGCATCTCGGTGTGAAGCTCGGCCAATAAGCCTTCACTCAATGTCAGTGATCTGGAAACCGATCTCGCCATTGGGTGCCTCAATCATCACCACGTCGCCAACCTGACGCCCCAGCAGCGCCTCACCAAGGGGGGATGCGTGGGACACCTTGCCGTTGATGGGATCCGCCTCGGCTGTGCCTACGATCCGGAACGTCTCGGGACTGTCCGCCCCTTCCTCCACCACGGTGACGCGGCTCCCCAAGGTGACCAAGTCTGAATGCGCGGTCTCCTCAATGATCTGAGCATTGCGGAGAAGCGCCTCGATGTCCTGGATCTTCCCCTCGAGAAAAGACTGCTCTTCCTTGGCAGCCTTGTAATCGGCGTTCTCGGATAGATCACCCTGGGCAATGGCTTTCCGGAGCCTCTCCGCCAGGGCGGGCCGTTTCACCTCTACTAGTTCGGCGAGTTCCTCCTGCAACTCCTCCCGCCCCTCCGGGGTGAGGTAGACCGTCTTCC
>SKQX01000033.1 GCA_007118795.1 Thermoflexales bacterium
GCCGGCGGTCATCTCGGGATACAAGCTATGCAAGCTGTCGATGAGGATCATGTCCTCTGGCTGGATAGCCATGCGCGTTCGGGCATCGCGACGCTTCCCGGTGCGGAAGTCGTAGACGGGAACCAGGATCTCCTCACCGGCCAGCAACTGCTTCAGGTGCCGGTTGATCAGCTCCAGATCGAGGGCCTGGGGCGTCTCGAAGTCATAGTCGCCGAACTCGTCCCTGGGATGGAGTTCGAGGTCGAAGAAATAGTTGTCGACGGTGAGGGGCACCAGGATGATCCCGGACTTCCTCAACAGGTGGCTTAGCTTGATCGTGGTGGTCGTCTTACCCGAGGCTGACGGCCCGGCCACGATCACAAGACGCACCTGCTCGCTGCGAGCCCTGATCATCTCTGCAGCGGTCGTGACTTCCTCGCGGTAGAAGTGATCGGCCTCGCGCACGATCTGGGGGTACTCCCCCTGCGCGATACGCTCGTTCAGTTGGGCGATGGTGAGGAGGTCGTGGGCCGCGGCCCAATCAAGGGCCTCCCAGAGCTTGGCCCAGGGGATTTTATCCGAGGGCTGCTCCGAGCGCCGGGCCCGCTCCCGGCGTCGGCGGGCTCGTTCCTCGCGGTACAGGATGTACGCCTTGGCGGTCCTGGCGTGGCCGCTCTCGATCAGCACCTTCTCCACCACGTCCTGGATCTCCTCCACCGTCGGTACGTGATCCTGAGGACTGCTGCCCTCGAGCACTTGCACTACGTGATCGGCAATGGCCTCAGCCAGCTCACGGTCACGCCCACCCACGGCCACCGCCGCTTGATAGACGGCGGTAGCGATCCGCTGTGTGTTGAAAGGGACGACGGCGCCAGTGCGCTTGAGAACGTGGGTGATTCGGGACATGGTTCATCCTATCCTGAGCAGAACGGGACCCTTCTGCAGTCATCCTGTTCGATTCATCTCGGGCCCGCACCGCTGATTCTACCGTCGACGCCCGAGGGCGTCAAGGACAGAAACGACGGGGCGGGGGGTATTGGTATACTAACAGACTCCTATGTCCCAGAGCCTTGGTGGTTGTCGATGTTGCTTGGTTTGCCGGTGGTGATGGGTGTGGGCCCTGGGCTTTCGAAGGCCTTATCCAAGCTGCTGGTGTGACTCCACTCGATCATTGGGTAGCTTCCAGCGTCTCCACTTCCTTCCGCTGCCACACCAGCAAGGGCGTTTCAGCCAGCTTGCTGGAGATGGCAAGGTCCGCGCCGATGGTCTTCTGGACCGTCCGGCTGAACAGCGGGGTTCACCACGCGGTATGGAGAATGAGAAGGTAGACCAGGACGATCAGCTGCAACCCGGCGAAGGACCAGATCAGCCTGCGCAGCCAGCGGTACCTGGAGCTCGTCTTGTGTCCCGCCGCTACACCCAGGAGCGCGCCGAAGGCGCCTCCCACGGCCGCCAGCAGTACGAGCACCGTGTTGGGGATGCGCGGCGCCCACCCGTGGGGTGCGACCCACTTGTCGACCCGGTAGAGGAGGAGCGTGATCAGGTTGGCAGCCACCAGGTAGGACCAGACGGAAGCAAGGCCCGTGGTCAGATGGAGCAGAGAGGCCACGCCGACCATCAGGAAGACAGCGATCACGCTCCAGGCAGCATAGGGATGGACTCGCATAGAGAACCTCCTTTCGCACACGGGCTCCCTCAGCGTTTCTGTTCCCGAATCTGGAGCAACACCACCAGAAGAAGCACGCAAGCCAGGGCCGATACTAGGCCGTTCAGGCCGATGTCGCCGGGCGAATACAAGATCACGCCAACAGGCGCGGCAATAGCACTCGCTACGGACCCCACCGCACTGCTCAGCGCCATGATGGTGCCCCGCGCGTCCGCTTCCGCCCCCGATATCAGCGGCAGGAGGCCGACGACGGCAAACTCGAAGAACAGGGTCATCACGGCGGTACCCACCAGGGCGTAGGTGAGGCTACCCGCGATGTGGGGCAGCGCCAGATAGGCCAGGGCGGTGCAGCTGACGGACACGATCAGGGAGCGCCGCTTCCCAAAGCGATCAGAGATGAGAGCAACACCGAGCTCCCCAACCAGCTCTGCAGCCCCTATGACCAAGGTCACGAGGCCCAGGTTGGTAACGGAGAGACCGAATCGATCCTCCATCCACGCCCCGTACACAACGAGGACGTTAATCTGTGCGAAGCCGATCAGGCCTGCCGTGGCGAGAATCAGCCGGGATTGATGGTGCACTAACACCCGCCGGGTCAGGTCTGCCAGGGCCCTCACGGTCTCGTTGAGATCCCAGGCCGGTGGGTTGGTCTCACCGACGGGGCGTGTATCGAGGGGGAGAGCGCTCCACGTGAGCCACGCGATGGGAAGCCCGAGGAGGCCGAGGAGAAGAAATGGGGTACGCCAGCTCACGACATCGATGAGCCAGCCGCACAAGGGCATCACCAGTAGGGACAAGGACCAAGCCAGCTCGGCCAGACCGAGGACCCGACCCCGCCGCTCGTAGGGGATCCGCTGGCCGAGGAAGACCTGCAGGGCAGGATCAAAGGCACTCTTGGCCAAGCTCATCAACGCGAAGGTCACGAGGGCCACGCCGTAGCGCGGGACAGCGGCCGTGAGGAGGGCCCCGGCGACAAACAACCCGGTCCCGAAGACCATGACCCGTCGTCCCCCGAACCGATCACTGAGCCCTCCGAAGATGAGGCCCACCAGCCCAATCAGATTTGAAGTGCTCACCAAGATGCCGCCGGCAGATAGGGAGATGTCCAGGCCGCGAGCAATGGCCGGAAGGAAGAAATGGCTAAGCCGAAGCGGAACGTTGAGGGCAATGCGGGCGATCAGGATGACAGGGAGGCCAGTATCTCCCCTCGTGGCCCTAGAACTGGATGCCTGCCGGTCGGAGGGTGGCTCGGGAACTCGGGTCGAACGGATATGCTCGTTGTCTGTCGGATGGTGATGCATATCTCCAGTCTTCCGCGATCAGAAGGGGGGCTGCCTTCGAGGAGATCCCCACCCAACGGTTGGAGTGCAGACACACCAGCCACTGGAGGGCCAGACGGGTCCGGATCTAGGAGGGCTACTTCAGAACAACGCCAGGGCGGAAGCAGCCCTTGGGCCACGGCTAGCCTCTAGCGAGCCCGCCGTGCCCTCACGGTCGACGGCTCCCGTGGCGACCCTCCTAGGAACAGCTGGGCTAAAGGTCAGGTGAGCAGCACGCCGTTCTCCCCGTCGTATTCGTCGGCATCGCCAGCATTGAACCATTCGCCGTCGCCGGAGACGTAGCGATAGGCATAGCGCTCCCCTCTCTTCAACGTGACCACCGCGCTATAGGTTTCGTTGTTGCGGTGGACAAGAGGGTCTGCCCGGGGATCCCAGTCGTTAAACGTACCCGCCACGTAGGCATCCGCTGCGTGGGGATGATCCTCGGGCAGAGCGAAGGAAATCTTGACCTGATCGGTGTCCTTCACCGTTCTTCTGCGAAGCATGGAGTCCTCCTCTTCATCATCATCACGAGTCCCGACGGGCCGGACAGTCAGGACACGGTCGCCTGCGTCATGAGACTCCATTGAGCGGTTGACCGCCGCTGATCCGGATCCGCCGGCCCGATTCCGGAGGCACTATACCATACTTGTTCAGGATGACCATCGAAGCCTTGGAGCCCAAGCAGGCTTCGCCCAAGTTGGGACACGCGGAGTGGACGATGCGCTGAGACAGACAGCTTTCGAGGGA
>SKQX01000128.1 GCA_007118795.1 Thermoflexales bacterium
TCAACGTTCTCTTCATCGTAAACTCACCCCCTGATTCTGCCTTCGGCCACGCGGGCCCACACCTCTATTCTACCACAGATCGCAGATATTCTTAAACTGGTCCGGCGAGCGAGGTCGCGGGGGCCCGGTCTCCTCCCATTGACACCACCGGACAATCGACTACAATGAGACGCAGCGGGCGGCCCAACCGGACCGACCCTCGACGGGGCCGCGACATTCAGCTGTCAAGGGTGTCGCACTGAGCGCGAGAACCATGAGAACGAGATATGGAAGAGACCGCATCCGGGATTGACGGTCACAGCCGGGGTAGGGGTTCAGGAGCCAGCGGGCTTGAGGCACCTCCCTCTCCTGTCGTGCGCGTGCTCACGCTGTTGCTTCTGGGCCTCAGCGCTAGTGCGTTCTTCATCGCCGCCCCGGGGGGCGTGCTGGGAAAGGCCGACCTTGTCGGCTACGCCGTCTGCCATCAGATTGCGGCCCATTCCTTCACGATGGGAGGTCGGCCCCTGCCCCTCTGCGCCCGCTGCACCGGGATGTTCGTCGGTGCGCTGGTCGGACTCTTCGGGCAGGCAGTCGTCCTGCGACGCGGTCGAGCGGCTCAGTTCCCGCCAACGAAGGTCCTGGTCTTTCTTGCTTTCTTCACCCTGGTCTGGATCGGCGACGGGGCGAACTCGTTTCTTCTGACCGCCGGAGGCCCCCGCCTCTACGCCCCCACGAACGGCCTGAGGCTGGTGACGGGAGCGTTGAACGGGGTGACGGTGAGCGCGCTCGTATACCCGATCTTCAACCTTGGGCTGTGGCGCGTCCCCATGGACATCCGCACGCTCCGGGGTCTCGGCGATCTCGGGGTCCTGGTGTTTCTGGTGGGGTCATTCGCCGCCCCGGTTCTCTCTGGCTGGGATGCGCTGCTCTACCCAGTCGCTCTTCTGAGCGCTGTCGGGGTGCTTGCCCTGCTCACGAGCGTCAACAGCGTCATTGTCCTCATCGTGCTCCGCCGGGAGAACTCGGTGGGCACGTGGTCGCAGGGGATCTGGTTCATGGCCCTTGGATTGGCCGTGAGCCTCGTTCAGATCGGGGCCCTGGCTCTGGTCCGCTACGGGCTGACTGGAACGTTGGAGGGGTTTACCCCGCTCTGATGGCAGCCGGATTCGGGCCTCTTGCAGGATAGATGGCGAGCAACCCACGTAACAAGGCGAAGGAGCCGCACTCATGGACGTCGGCAAAGCGGTAGGATTCGTGTTCGAAGATGAGCAATGGGTGAGCAAGATCCTTCTCGGCGCGATCATCGGGCTCATACCCATCTTTGGTAGCCTGGCCCTCACGGGGTACGGGATCACGGTCCTGAGAAATGTCAGGCAAGGAATCGGCCGCCCGCTGCCCGGTTGGGATCGAGTCGGCGACTATTTCGTCGATGGGCTTCTGTTCTGGGTTGCGCTTCTCGTCTACTCCATTCCGCTCCTGATCCTGACGTGCCCTCTCGTCTTCGTCTGGCTGCTGCCCCTGGCTGTCGCAGACCACGGTGATTTGCCCGCCGTTTTCGGTGGTCTGGCCGGCATCATCAGCGCGGGGGTGAGCTGTCTGGCTTTCTTATACGCCCTTCTTCTGTGGGTACTTTACCCCGTGCTCCAGATCCGCTACGCCGAAGCCGGTAAGCTGGCCGCAGGTCTACGCTTTGGCGAGGTGTTCCGCTTCCTGTCTACCCACATAGGCCAGGTGGTTGTTGCACAGCTGGTGGTTTGGGCAGCGGCCATCATCGTTTCCACCGGTCTGAGTGTAGTGATGGGAGTATTCGGCCTCATACCGGTGTGCGGATGGGTGATCGCTGCCCTTCTGGGGTTCGCGTTCCTCCCGGTGAGCGTGTGGCTGATGGTCTTAGCGGGCCATCTGTACGGACAGATCGGCATCCAGCCCACGGCAGAGCCGGCTAGTCTCGGGGGATTGTGATGTTGCCTCGAATCTTCTTGACCCTGGCGACGGCCTTTGGCCTTTCCACGGCAGCGGGCCTCAACGCGTATATCCCCCTCTTCGTCGTGGCCCTCCTGTCAAAGACAACCACGTTGATCACGCTGAACGAGCCCTACGATGCTCTTGCCACTTGGTGGGTGATAGGCGTGCTGGGCGTCCTGATGGCCGTCGAGATTCTGATCAACAAGGTGCCTGTGGCCGATACCATCGATGACATCGTCCATACTTTCATCCGACCTGCCGCCGGCGCCATTCTGTTCGCCGCTTCCACAAACGTGATTGGCCTCCACCCTGCCCTGGCGGCCGTCTGTGGCGTCATCCTTGCGGGAGGGGTGCACGCGGCGAAGTCGGCTGCGCGGCCCCTTATCACCGCGACCACGGCCGGGGTTGGCAACCCTGTGGTAAGCACTGTCGAGGACGCCGTCTCGTTCATCACCTCAGTTCTCGCCGTGGTGGCCCCCTACTTGGTGGTGGCGCTGCTCGTCGCCCTTGGATCGGTAATGCTGTGGTGGCTTGTCCGGCGCCGCCGAACGCGCTGAAGCTTCTACAACAACAAGGAGTTGACCCATGCATCAGGAACCGTATCCACAGCAGCAACCCCCGACTCAGCCAGCGCCGGCTCAGACCAGCGTCGTTGCCATCGGCAGCCTGGTGGCCAGCATACTCGGACTGACGGCCCTACCGACGGTAGGCAGTGTGATTGGCCTCGTCCTCGGCTACGTGGCCCGCGGCGAGATACGGAGAAACCCGGCCCTGACCGGAGAGGGCCTGGCTACCGCAGGCATCGTACTGGGGTGGATCGGGGTGGCCGTGAGTCTCATCGGACTGATACTCGTCGCCCTGGTGATCATCTTTGGTTTTGCCGTGGTCCCCGGCGTCCGACTCTGTCCTATTCTGGCACGCGGGTTCTGATTCGCCGTGGAAGGCCCAACCAGGTCGGTCCCCGGCCGAGGTTTGGGCGAGTGATGGTCAAGATCGGGACAGGCCGCAGGCTGCTAGTGACCCCAGTATGGCTCCTCGCTGTGGGTTTGCTGGTCATCTGGTTCACGCCCGGCCGCCCCCGTGCCTCCCTTGCATCAGGCGAGCGGACTCCAGATTCGCGTAGCTTCCTCCCCCTCGTCATCAGGCCGGGAGTTGGATACGCGGACTCGGAGAGGTATCCAGGGGATGAGTACTACGCGAAGCAGTGGGCGCTGGAGACCGTCAGTGGGCCCGGTGCTTGGGCGCTATCCACCGGTCACAATACCGTCGTCGCCGTCATCGACACGGGCGTCGATCTTGTCCATCCGGACCTTAGGGACAAAGTCTTGGCTGACCAGGGATGGGACTTTGTGAGCAATCGACGCGACGCATCCGATGATCACGGTCACGGGACCCACGTTGCGGGTATCGCCGCCGCTGCCACTGACAACGAGATTGGTATTGCCGGGATCGGATGGGATGCCCGGATCCTACCCCTGAAGGTGCTCGATGGGTCCGGGCAGGGCTACTTCTCGGACGTCGCTGCGGCTATCAGCTATGCCGTCGCTGCCGGGGCCGATGTTGTCAATCTCAGTCTGGCCCCGGAGACGCGTATGGCCTGTCCCCCGACCCTGCAGGGAGTGATAGACGAGGCCCATACGGCCGGGGTCGTCATCGTGGCTGCAGCCGGCAACAACGGCGCAAGGATCGATGTCCCGCCCGCCAACTGTCGTCACGTGCTGGGCGTCGCCGCGACGAGACGGGATGACA
>SKQX01000082.1 GCA_007118795.1 Thermoflexales bacterium
AAGGCCAGGTCCACAGTCCCGCCCCACCGCCCCACTCCCACCGCCGACGACTGACATGCAAGAGTCCGAAAATCCTGCTGTCCCACGGGACGAGGAAGGTAGACACCCCCAGTATGGCCCTTGGAATGCAGGAGTTCGGTCATTGACGACGCACCCTCTATGCTCTCATTGGTCTGCACCACCGGCGCCTGGAGAGAGACCCACCGCACTCCGCAACCACACGGATCCCTCCCAGGCCCTTCTGGCGCGCAGGCCTGACCTGCCAGCCACACGACCTTCTGAATGCAGCAAACCAGCCGATCTCAGCTTCCATTGTCAGCTACGCAAGGACCACCCGGCTCCGCATGTTTGGCACTTTCAGCCACGGACGCTCCTCTGCCGTGCCCAAAGCAGTGAAGCCTTTGTGTCGCTATCGGATGAAGGACGAACAACGAGCCGCAACGGAGATCTGACCGAGAGTGAGACGCTGAGCACGCAACAGGGGGGTGATCCGGAGCCTTTGGCCGCTGTCCGAGCAACCACCGCGTCGGGGGTTCGGTCGGCGGCGCGAAAGCTTGGACCTTGATCTGCAGAGAGCCGAAGTAACTTGGACCTAAGGAAAACGATCAACTGTGGGCCCACTTGGATTCGAACCAAGGACCGACCGGTTATGAGCCGGTTGCTCTATCCGCTGAGCTATGGGCCCTTTGAGTGGGTCAGTCGCCTTCCGACGACCGCCATCTAAGCGGGTGGCGGGAATCGAACCCGCAACAGCAGCTTGGAAGGCTGCGGCAATACCATTTTGCAACACCCGCAAGTCATCGACCAGTCGGGGCGGCCGGACTTGAACCGGCGACCTCTGCGTCCCAAACGCAGCGCGCTAGCCGTCTGCGCCACGCCCCGCCCACCATCGTAAGTATACCGCCTATACCCGTTCTCGTCAAGCAGTCTGGCCCGAGTGTTGAAAAACACCCCGCAGTCGATCCCGGCAGGGCCGATCCCTCTACAACGTCGGAGGGGGCCGTGACAGGCTCAGCACCGGACGAAGCCAAACCTCTGCTGCATCGGTACCCCACCGGTAGGGTGGACCGCGGCTCATTCAGCCCCTTCCCTGACCGCTGTTAGCAGATCTGTGATTCCGAGCTTGTCCCGAGGAAACCGAGGGATCTTAGCGAGGAATCTCTGCCGGTGACACCTCTTCCAACCTACGGAAGTAGCTCCGGGCGGGTCTGTGATCCGCCCCCGACAACCCAGACGCACCCACACACACAGAGTCCCGCGAAGGCCGGGCTACGGCGCCCAGGAAAGCCGCTGCATCGTCCAATTGGGCAGATTCGGTCCCAGGGAGAGCACCCGCCGCGGATCCTCTCCCGCCGGGCCCATCAGGTAGATACCCCATCCATCGCCCCGGTTGGACACGAAGGCGAGGCCGGAACCATCGGGCGACCAGGCAGGAAGGCCATCCGCGGCCGGGTCGTCCGTCAGTTGACGGAACCCCCCGCCCAAATCGTAGATGTAGATCTCCCAGTTGCCCGTGTGATCGGACATATAGGCCAGTTGATTGCCCCCGGGGGCCCAACTTAGAGAGACATCGTTGACACTTCCGCTGACGCGGGTGCCCGGCGTGCCATCGTCGGGGTTGTCGAGGAAGATACCACAATCATCGGGAGCGTCGGCCTCACAGCCTGTCCACGCCAGCAGTCCTGTCGGTCCCCACACCGGCCCTGTTCCGGTCGCGTGATGGCGGGGATCGTCTGACCCATCGGTCGGGACGATGTAGATCTGCCAGGCCCCCTCGGAATCCATCTCAGCGTAGGCCATACGCTGTCCGTCGGGCGCGAACGTCGGCCAGGCCACGCTCGATCCCCCCACCAGCTGTTGCGTCTTCTCACCCAGGGCCGGAAGCAACGAGATGGCCGGCGTCACCCGATCCCGAAAGCCGAGCGCGTCGCCGTGCCACATCCACATCGGCTGGTCGGCTCCCGACACGAGCTTCTCCACGCGCCCGTCCGCGAAAACTCCATAAACGCTGTAGATACCCCCGGCCGTGTCGTAGACGGGATACGCAAGCCGACCGGTGGAGAAACCGGGCGGCAAGGATGTCCTGGTAATAGGCGTAGTGTCCACCAACCCCGGTTCCGGCGTAGGCGTCGCAGCGCGGCACGCCTCGGCGGCCTCAGCCTGCTTCGTCTCGATGGTTGCGGTGCGCAGCAGGCGGAGCGCGTCACTGTACTGGTCCGCCGCCTGGCACATGTCTCCCTGAGCGGCCCAGGCCTCAGCGTGCCTGACGTGGGCCTGGTGCAAACGCCCAAATACATCTTTGTAGTCGGGGTGTTGACGGTGGATCTCCTCAAGACGGTCGATGCACTCCTCCCAATCAATGGCCCAGTAGTTCAGCGCTTCGAGATACCTCATGGCCAGACGTCGTTGGGTGGTGGCCTCCTCATCCAACGGCCGCAGCGCCACAGCTCGGTCCAGGAAGAAGATCCCCAGCTCGAAGTCATCGTGCTCTAACAGGGCCATCCCCGCCCGGTACCGGCTCTCGAACAGCATCTCCTCAACGCGCTCTCGCTCGTACTCGGGATCGAGCTGACGCAGCGACGTCAGGGTGGCAGCGGCGTCCTGCCAGCGATCGGCGTCGTAATGGGCCTCGGCCTGGCGGAGAAGATCGTGCGTGATCGGCTCTTCCGGTCTCTCGGTCGGGACGGGGTCGGCCTGCAGCCGCTCCTCAGCCTCGGCGAGACCCTCGCCAGCGAGAGGATGACCGGGATCGAGCTTCAGGGCATACTCAAACTCGGCCTGGGCCAACTCGTAGTTTCCCTCATCCAGGCGAGCCAAACCCCGCTGGTAATGCCGCTCGGCCTCCTCCGTCAGGCGTTGAACGCGATCGTGCTCGCCCTGACGCACTCCCAGGTAGACACCAGCGCTGATGCCGAGAAGAAGCAGTAGGATGAGACCGAGGCCCCACAGGAATGCGGTTCGCAAGCGAAGGGCAGACGTAGGCCGAGAGAGCCGCCCGCCGGGCTCCGATCTCCCGGCAGCACGGCTGGGCTGAGTCTTCTCCACCATAGCACCACAGTGAAGACACAGGGAGACCTCGGCCGGGATCTCGCTCTCGCATTCAGGACAACGCATAGAAGAACTCCAACTGCGGATTATAGGAGCTTCGACGGTTTTGTCCAGTTGCGCCCGCGCGAGGGCCTCGGCAGCCCGGACTCAATAGGCCCGCGAGAGCAGATGGCGGTTGCCCACCCGTACAGTCTCCAGTCCCACTCCAAGAGCGGCCGACTCCGCCGCCTCCGCGTGAGCGACCGACGTGGGGGGTAGGTCTGGAAGGAAGAAATGGGGCGCGAAGCCCAGCAGCACGTAGGGAATGGCAGGGTGTTGCGCAGCCACGAAACTGGCGATGCCTTCTACCTCCGCCCCATCCACGTAGCCCGGCACCAGAAGCGTGCTCACGACAACCAGGGGTGGGTCTGGTCGCTCGTCGTATCGGGACGCCGCCCGGGCGATGTTGTCCAAAGTCTGATGGTTACCCGCCCCGGTCAGTACGCGATGGAGGGTATCGTCGCGGGCCTTGAGGTCGAACTTCACGCAGCCACCAGTCTCCAGGGCCAGGTCTACAGCCCGGTCCATCAGAGCCCCGCTGGCAGCGCCGTTCGTCTCCCAGCACACCACCACACCCCGCTCAGCCAGTAGG
>SKQX01000001.1 GCA_007118795.1 Thermoflexales bacterium
CTCCGGAGTGGGCGGCACGGAGAGCGGCCTGGCCGGGGGGTATGAGATCGCGGTCATCGACGACGAGATCATCAGCCTGATCAAGAGCGTCGCCCGCGGGTGCACGGTGAACGACGATACGTTGGCCTTCGACGTGATGCGGGACGTCATCCTGGATGACGGCGTCTTCCTGGGAGAGGAACACACAGTAAGACATATGAGAGAGGGCGCCCTGTGGATGCCCGAGATCAGCATCCGGTCGGCGGGCGATGAAGGGGACCGGGAAGACGTCCTGGGCCGGGCCCGATCGCGGGCGAGACGAATTCTCGAGACCCACGAGATCGAGCCGCTACCGGACGACGTCAGTCGACAGCTCGATGAGATTATGGACCAAGCGCGTAGAGAGCTGGTGGAAGGCTAGGAAGAGCGTTTCTTCCAGAAAGCCGGAGATTGCCCCGGGAGAGGAGGTCAAGTAGCGGAAGATCAACAGACGTAAGCGATGGAGCCTGTTTCGAGCAGAGCAGCAGAGTTAGCCAGGAGGAGCTAGAGATGAGAAAGAGAACCTTATGGACGTTGCTTGGCGTGCTGACAGTGGTCAGCGTGCTGGTCGGATGCGCGGCGCCCGCGACCCCCACCGTCGAGCCGGTGGAGGAGCCTGTTGTCGACCCGACTGAACCCGTGGAGGTCGAACCGACGGAGCCTCCGGAGGTCGATCCAACCGCAACCCCGGTCCCCGAGGAGCCGGCAGAGCCGCGGATTCTCAGGGTGCGTATGTACAGCGATATTCAGAACATGGATCCTGCGTTCCAGATCTCGGAGAACGATACGGTGGTGGCCGACCTGGTGATGAACGGTCTGGTCCGCTACTGCGCGAACTCGTACGAGATCTGCTACCAGCTGGCCGAGTCGCTGGAGCAGTCCGAGGACGGCCTGGAGATCAGTTTCAAGCTCCGAGAGGGCGTCCAGTGGCATAATGGATACGGAGAGGTCACAGCGGAGGATGTCAAGTACTCCTTCGAGCGCTTCATCGACCCCGAGCTCAGCGCTGTCTATGCCGACGACTGGGCCACCCTGGAACGGGTGGAGGTCATCGATCGGTACCGGGGCACGATCATCCTCAGCGAGCCCTTCGCGCCGCTCTGGTTCTCCACACTGCCGGCCGGGAGCGGGACCATCATCCCCAAGGACTACGTCGAGGAGATCGGCTACGAGGCCTTCGCCACGAACATCCTCGGCAGCGGCCCTTACATCTTCCACGAGTGGCGGCCCATGGAGCGGGTCGTCGTGGTGAAGAACCCGGACTACTTCGGCGACGAGCCCTACTGGGACGAGATCCATCTGATCCCCATTGAGGACGACCGGTCTGCTGAGGTAGCCCTGGAGGCCGGGGATATCGACTGGGCGCGCATCAGCATCGCCTCCGTGGAGCGCTTCGAGGACAACCCGAACCTGGAGGCGTGGACTACCCCCTCGCTCCGGTATCTGTGGATCGCGATGAACGTCCAGCATCCCAAGCTGCAGGACATCAACGTCCGCCGAGCTATCCAGCACGGCATTGACGTGCAGAGCATCATCCAGGCGGCATACATGGGTGAGGTGGAGCAGACGTGCGCCCTCGTGCCGCCCGGCCTCATCGGCCATTGGGAGGATGCCCCCTGTCCCGAGTATGACATCGAGCTGGCGCAGCAGTATATGGATGAGGCTGGGTTGGAGAGCCTCGACCTCCGTCTCGACCTTCAGGACACCAGCGAGTACCGGACGTGGGGCGAGATCGCACAGCAGAACCTGAGGCAGATCGGCATCAACTTGGAGCTCAACCCGATGGAGAGCAGCGCCTACTGGACCAGCAGCTTCGGGGAGCAAGCCTGCGAGGACAATCAGCTGTTGACCAGCAATTACTCCATGCAGCCCGACCCCTCGTGGGCCACGATGTGGTTCACCTGCGACCAGGTCTACGTGTGGAACACGCAGTGTTGGTGCGACGAGGAGTACGACAGGCTCCACAGGCAGGGCCTCGTTACCCTGGATGAGGAAGAACGGGAGCAGATCTACATAGAGATGCAGAGGATCTGGGAGGCGGAGGCACAGACGCTGTGGATCACCCACGGAGTTCAGACGTATGCCTACCAGCCCTCCATCGAGCCGGCGACGACGCCCCACGGGAGGCCGCAATACGAGTATTTCCGCCCGGCAGAGTAGCATCGCATTGCCACACCCCGCGTGATAGGGCTTGCGAATGCAGGCCCTATCACGCGACAGCGGCACCTATACATCCGCTCGGAACCTCCGGGCTCAAGGGCAAGAAGCGCACTGCCGACCCCGACTGGGCTCTGGGAAGCGTTGGGACAGGCGGATGCTGAGCCGCTGCTCACCGAGGCGGATCGGGCGGCGCCACATACTCGTGCACCGCTCTCCGGGGAATCGGCCGACGATGACCCGGGGGTGCGCTCCGCGCGGGGCTCACGCGACCGGCGGAAGGGCGACAAGCCACGCGGCTTCGGAACCGCTGCCGGGCAGACCTTCCGCCCAATGACCGGGAGCTCCTGATGCGGCCCAGCCGGCTCCGGTGCAAGAGGGCTGGCGCGACCGGAACAGGATCAGGCGGCGATCCGGCAGGTGAGCCGTGCAAGCCGGTCATCTCCAAGGCGTGATAGTCTAGAACTGAGGACAGCGCACTATGCAAGTCTATCTGGCAAAACGCTTCATCATGACCATCCTGGTCCTGTTTGTCGTGACGGTGATTCTATCGTTACTAGTGCACATCGTGCCGGGGGATCCGGCCAGGACGATCTTGGGGCCCCGCGCCACCCCGGAGTTGATCGCACGGGTTCGGGCGCAGATGGACCTTGACGAACCGGTGCACGTCCAGGTCGGCAACTTCACCTGGCAGATTCTGCGCGGGAGCTTTGGCCAGGATGTGTTCACCGGGCGGCCGATAGGCAGCTTCATAGCCAGCGCCCTTCCCCACACGCTGGTTCTGGCATTCAGCAGTCTGGGGCTTGCCGTGCTGGTGGGGGTCCCCCTGGGCCTCTACTCGGCGACCCATCCGGACTCGTGGATCGACCGCATCACGGCGGTGGTATCCATCTCGTTCATCACCATTCCGTCCTATGTCGGGGGGCTCTTCCTTCTGCTCCTCTTTGCTGTCGAATTCCGCTGGTTTCCCTCGATAGGAGCTGGGGATCCAGGCAATCTCACCAATTATCTGAGGCATCTGGTGCTGCCAGCGACAGCCCTGGCCATCACGTGGATCGGCTATCTGGCGCGGCTGGTGAGAGCGAGCCTGCTCGAGGTCCTCAACGAGACCTACATCCGGGCGGCCAACGCGTCCGGTCTGCCGCGCCGGGTGGTGTTCTATAAGTACGCGCTCAAGAACGCCATTATCCCCACGGTGGCCGTGCTGGCCGTGGGTCTGGGTAATCTCATGGGGGGTGCCGTCTTCGTCGAGCTGATCTTCACCCGGCCAGGGATGGGGATGCTCATCTACAACGCGATCCAGAGTCGCAACTACCCCGTCGTTCGCGCGGGCGTCCTGGTAATCGCCTTCCTTTTCGTTCTGGCCAACTTGTTGGCCGACCTTGTGTACACGTACCTCGACCCGAGGATTCAGCTTGACCGAGTTCGAAAGTAGGATTGGATATGGAGTTTGTGGAGAGACCCAC
>SKQX01000086.1 GCA_007118795.1 Thermoflexales bacterium
TCAAGAGTGAGGTGGGCGCCCGGGCCATCCTCGAGCTGCTCGACTGGTACGACGCGCGCTGGGCCCAGGCCCGGGACTTCAAACCGGACCTGATCGAGCTGCTGAACGAGTCGAAGTTCGGTGGCTACGACTACACGCCCTACCAGATCTACCTGAAGACGCTTTACGAGTACTTCAAGCACGAAATCGGAGATGACGGCCTGCGCCTGCCCGGGACACGCTCGGCTGTGGAGCTGACCCGGTTCCAGGAGGACGCAGTCCGGAAAGCGCGCCGCATCCTGGCCCGCTACGATGGCGTCATGGTGGCCGACTCGGTGGGACTGGGCAAGACGTGGATCGGGAAGAAGCTGCTGGAGGAGACCGCCTACCACCGCCGTCAGAAGGCCCTGGTGGTCTGCCCCGCCTCGCTTCGGGACATGTGGCGGGACGAGCTGCAGGAGGCCGCCATCCCGGCCCAGATCGTCTCGCAGGAGCTGATGGGACAGGAGGACTTCCTGAGCCGGCCCCGCGCTCACGCTCTCTCGGACGTGGACGTGATCCTTGTCGACGAGTCCCACAACTTCCGCAACCACCGGACGAACCGGTACGAGAACCTGGAGCGTCTCGTCGGCGCTAACGGCGGGCGTGGGCGCGACGGCGAGCGGAAGAGAGTCATCCTCCTCACCGCCACGCCGATCAACAACACCGTCCTCGACCTCTACTATCAGCTCATGCTCTTCGCTCAGGGGGACCGCACCTACTTCTCGGCGGCCGGCATCGGCGACCTGCGGAAGTACTTTCTCGCGGCGCGGCGCCAGTCGACAGAGAGCGGCGCCAGTGAAACTGCTGCGCTCTTCAACCTGCTGGAGGAGGTCGTCATCCGGCGCACGCGGGCCTACGTCCGCAAGGCCTATCCCCAGGCCACAATCCAGGGGGAGCCGATCAACTGGCCGGAGCGGCAGCTGGAGACGGTGCGCTACAATCTGGAGGCGACCTACCAGGGGATCTATGCCGACGTCGTGGCCGACATCGAGAGCCTGACCCTGGCCCCCTATAGCCTGGAGGACTACAAGCGCGCCGGCGTTGATCAGGACGACATGGAGCTGGGGCGGGAGCAGGCTCTGGTGGGTATTTTCAAGAGCCGCTTCCTCAAGCGCTTCGAGTCGAGCGTGGAGGCCTTTCGGATCAGCGTGGGGCGGGCGCTGGCCTTCTTCATGACGTTTGCGGATCTGCTGGACGAAGGGAAGCTGCTCAACAGCAGCGAGTTCCGCCAGGCGATGCTCCACCTGGAACCGGAGAGCGAGGACGATGAGGGGGCACCGTCGTCGCAGGCAGGGGCCCTGGTCGATGACGAGGCCGCGGGAACGGTCCTGGAGGAGCTGCCGGAGCTGGATCCCCAGCAGTACGATCTGGACAGAATCCGCGAAGCCGTGGGCCACGACGTGGCCAGATTATCCGAGATCTGGGAGCGGGTCGAGGGAATCACGCCGGAGCGCGATGCCAAGCTCCAGCGCATCAAGGCCCTGCTGGCGCAGGATCTCCGAGGGAAGAAGGTGGTCCTCTTCGCCTACTACCGGGACACGGCCCGGTACCTCCATCGGGAGCTGCGGAAGGATCAGGCGTTCCGGACGGCCGCCGGGGCTCCGCATATCGCGATCATGGACGGCAGCGTCGATCCGGCGACCCGCGCTCACCGTTTGGTGCATTTCGCTCCCGTCGCCAACGGCCGCCCCGAGCTGGCGGACAGCGCGGAGGAGATCGACCTGATGATCTCGACCGATGTCCTGAGCGAGGGGCAGAACCTGCAGGACTGCGGCTACTTAGTCAACTATGACCTCCACTGGAATCCCACGCGGATGGTCCAGCGGGCCGGGCGCATCGACCGCATCGGCTCCCCCTTTGAAACGCTCTGGGTCTACAACGTCTTCCCGGAGCGCGGGCTGGAGCGGCTGCTCCAGCTCCTGTCCAGCCTCCAGCGGAAGATCACCACCATCGACCGCTTCGGCATGCTGGAGACGAGCGTCCTGGGCGAGGCGGTCCACCCGCGCACGTTCAACCACCTGCAGCGCATCGCCGACGAGGACGAGAGCGTGCTGGACGAGCTGCAGGCGCAGAGCGAGCTGGCCAGCAGCGAGTTCCTCCTGGCGTCGCTCCAGGACGCGCTGGCGAACGGCGAGTGGAACCTCGACGAACTCCCCGACGGCATCCACTCGGGCCGGGAGCGGGATGACTACCGGGGTCTCTTCTTCTACTTCACCGCCCCGCCGGTCGGGGACGGGTCGACAGGGTCAGGGCAGGTCGGCGCGGCGAGACGCCACTTCTGGCGATACTACGATCTTGCGACGGGCCGCATCCTCGACAACCGGTACGAAATCGCGGGCCTGATCCGCTGCGGGCCTGACGAGCCGCGAGTGGCTGGACAGGACGTGGACGTCTTCGAGATTCAGGATCGCGTGGTGGAGGACATCCTGGGCAGCGTGCGCAACCAGCAGGCCATCGAGGCCGCCCCGAAGATCCTGGACGAGGCCCAGCAGCTGGTGGCGACGGAGCTCCAGGCCCAGCTCAACAACCCGGCGGTGGCATCGGCAGAGGTTCGAGAGGCCCTGAGGGCGTTGCGCGAGCCCCTGCCGGGCGCGTACGTCAGCGATCTGCGAGGGGCCTACGCCGCCTATCGACGCGACGGGGGTGTGGCGGCGCTGCTGCGAGCGGTCCAGGCGCTGGAGCCGGCCGCGGTGCCGGCGCGAGACCCGGGCACCACGCGGCCATTGGTTCCGGAGGACCTGCATCTCGTCTGCTGGGAATGGATCTGGTCGTGAAGGACGCCAGAGACCCCTTGTGCCGGGCATACCGGAAGGCGCTCGGCCGATGTGCCGTGGCGCACGGTCTCAGACCTTCGGGACTCGTCAGTACTCCACCCGCATGCCGCGCAGTCGCTGTAACAGCCGCTCGCAGGCCACGATCAAGAGGACAAAGGGCAGGTCCGCCACCAGCGTGAAGCCGTATACGGCGGCGAGCCAGGGAGCGGCGACATCCAGCGGTCGACCTAGTCGTTCCACCATAGTCGGCCCGATCCCCGCAAGCCACGCCAGCCCGACGACGAGTAGAACGAACAGAAGGATTGGCATCCAGGCTCCCCGATCCGATCGACTGGGCAGCATGGTGTTGTTGATGGCGAAGATGAGGTAAGCCCAGAGCCATACGTCCGGCACCGCCAGGATGTCGGAAAGGTCGGCGGTCACCCGCATCCAGTCGCCTGCGGCTAGGGCCTGCTGCATGCGCCCGATCCCGAAGACCAGATAGCCGATGAGCAGGATGACGGTGCTTCCCGTCAGCAGGGGGGCCAGCCCGATGAGGCTGGCCCGGATGAAGTCCGTCTCAGCGACTGCAACAGACCCAAGCTGGATGCGTTCCCCGGCCAGCTTGGGTCGGATGGAGACCCGGCCCGAGGGTACGCCGAGCAGCCGTGCCGTGAGAGCGTGGCTGACCTCGTGGAGCAGTACCCCCGGCATAAGGGGGAGGGCGTATAACACCACCGCGATCTCGCGATCTCCGGCCAGGAGCAGCATGGTCCCCTGCAGGTGGCGGTGAATCCAGCGCTCAACGAGCAGCAAGAGCGCCAGCGTCACCGCCAGCCCGAGCAAGGAGATCCAGCTCACTGA
>SKQX01000040.1 GCA_007118795.1 Thermoflexales bacterium
CCACCGTATCCGCCGGGGCTGCACCACGAATCGGGTGCTGGATGAGGGGGAACGTTTGCGCCTGAGAGCTGTGTTCGGTTTGTCCCGTTGCGCCCTCGCGGAATCTCGCTCTCTTCGCTCGTGTTCTTCCTGCGTTTGTGGACATTTTGTGGACATCCCTGTGCTACAATGCTGGCAGGGTAAGATGGCACGTATGTCTGCTATCTGGCGCTGGCCGCCTTCACCAACAGAGGCCAAGAGGGCATGTCGCCAGGCAAGGCGAAGGCAACTGCTTTAGCGCTTCAGTTGACCAGCCTCGAGTTGGTGGATGACCAGGACAACATCATAGTCTGCCGCATATTCACGCTGCTCACTCGACTTGGTACCGTGTTGAGTCATGTCAACCGGGGAACGGTTGCGCTCAGCTTGCTGCCGGCACCGTGCGGCCTGGAATAGTCTCGGGCGGACACGCGGGTGGGGAGAGTGGGATGACACATGATAACTAATAATGCGCACCCCTCTTATTGTGGGGCTAAGTCTAGCGTGGCACGGAGCATGCTGGCGCCCAGCCAGGCCCCATCGGCCATCGACTATGTCAAGGAGGCTGAATTCGAGGACAGCTGGCAATCCGGAGATCTGAGCGGGAGTCTGCAGCTTACCGAGTATCACAACCTGTACCACAGTCGAGAGGATGGCGAGATCACGGCCGAGTTCGTGGAGGGACGCGATTCAGATCTCACCCGCGCTGAGATCGGGGATGGGACATGGACCAGCTACAGCGGGCAGGGCGATGACGACCAGACGGCAAACCCGCTCTTCGTCTCCGGGTGGCCGGCGGTAAATCTGAAGCTGCAGGAGGACAGCCCGGCCATAGATGTTGGGAGCGCCGCCGACGCCCCATCAACAGATGCGGAAGGTCATCCTTGCGCTGACCAGCCCGATTTGGTGCATGTGAATACTGGATGTGGGAGCCGATGGCACCGGTCTACCTCCCGCTCATTATGGAGAGATGAGCCTCAGGTCCCGCGCTGAGTCTGGGGGCTTCGGTTCCGTTTCACCCTGGACTCGTTTCCAGCACTTGCTGGCGTCCCTGGGTCACAGAGCTGAGGATTCGCGGATAATCTGCTTGACGCCCGACGAGGAGCAGGGGGACGTTCTTACGGCTGCCGCATCTCAGCCCTCGCGACTCGAAGGCGCTCAGATGAAGAGACGAGCTCGTTGGCAATTGCGGCTAGATGGTCTGCAGACGCCACGAGGGACGCCGTAGTGAAGCTGGTGCCCGGAGAGATCTCATAGCGTGCCACAGGAGCTGTATTTGAGAGTGCGGCAACAGTCAAGTCGGGTTCTGAGGCGCAAAACGGACCTTAGCAAGTGAAACAGAGACGCACTCTGCTAGACCTGCCCATGTCGATCTTTCGGAGACATGGGGGCTAGAAAGGGCTATGGTGGCTGGATGGCGCTGTGACCAGCGGCGGATGAGTTGGTCTACCTGCGGCTGGTCGGCGCTGGCCGATGTAGGATTAGGTTCGTCGGTCCTCCTTAGAGCGGTAGGGCTCGTTGCGGTGTAGCAGCCCGACAACAAGGCCAACGCTCTTGCGGGCGGTCATGACCAGGGCCCGCTTGTGGTGGTGTTTGGTAGATTCAGCGTACTTGCGTGCGTAGTAGTCGGCGTATTCAGGGATGTGCTGACGCATCTTGTTAGCGGCCTGGATGAGATAGTAGCGTAAGTATCGATTGCCAGACTTGGCCATGCGGCGGTCTTGGGCCTCAAAGTCGCCGGAGTCAGCGCGAGGCCACCACAGGCCAGCGATCTTGGCCACTGCATCTTCAGCGTCGCGGAGGTTGCGGGGCGGTAGCGTTTGCGCCTCTTGTCCCACTTCTGGGGCTGGAGGAAGCGTCGGATGCCCCCGATCTCGGCTCCGATACCGCTGGAGAAGACGGGGCCGACGCCGGGGATGGTGGCCAATTGGGTAATCACTGGGTGGGCTTCCAGTTCGGTGGCGATCCAGTCGTCGGCCCGTTCGAGTTGGGTTTCGAGGAACCGGATGTGGTCCAAGGAGAGATCAAGGATACGCTGGACAGGAAGAGCGAGAGACTGGTCCAAGAGGAAGCTCTCGTGGGCCACACGCTGGAGTTTTTGCGCGTTGTCGAGTGGATGTGGAAGGTGGTGGTCACTGGGTTCGTAGAGTTGGGCAGCCAAGTCCTCGACCGGGAGCTGAGCTAGACTATTCAAGGAGAAAGGGAGAGCTTTCGACGGCACAAAGACAATCATCGAGGGTGAGACTGTTACAGTCAGGATACCACGTTGTGCAAGATGTAAGTATGTTCACCGTGTGAGGAGAGTCCGGGTCTGTGCAGATTTGTGGGGTGAAAACTGGCCCTTACGCCAACTTGAGTTGGAATCGCCGGTAACTTGACCAAAGGAGGCCCAGAGTGAAAAAGCTCCTCCATTTGCTGCCGCGATCCCGCAGGATACCCAGGGATGCAGCGCGAGCAGTGAAACGCTTAGGTAGCCTGAAGACGCAAGTAGTGACAGCCGCAACCACGAGCGATCTGCTGGGGTTGCCTGGAGTGAGAGTTGCTCGATTTGCCATCGAAGAAGAGAACAATGAACAGTATCTGCACCTGTTTTGCGAACATGAACACGATGTGTCCATCTGCCCACGTTGTCTGAAAGCAACGCAGTAGGTACATGAAGAGAAGGAGCGCTGTGTACGCCATCTGGACACCTGGGGGATGAAGACCTCGGTCCATTTTCCGCAGCGGCGCTTCGATTGTGACGTGTGCGGAAAGCCCTTCACGGAGAATCGAGAGTGGATCGATCCCAAGCGACGGCAAACGAATATCTTCGAGACGCACATCTACGAGCGGGTGAAGAACAAGACACCGCGCAAGCAAGTGACGCTCGAGGAGGGACTGTATGAAGCGACGGTGCTGGAGATTTTCAAGCACCAGGCGGAGCGCGCTGCCCGTCAATTTGATGGTCAAAGGTGCGCGCCCTGGGGGGATGAGATCTTGCTGGGCGAGGGGCATAAGCCATACGCATTGGTGCTGTCTGACCTGGAGCGACGCAGAGTGATTGCCGTGTTGCCGGATCGACTCAAGAAGACATTCGAGGAGTGGTTGGAAGGTCTGACGGAAGAAGAACGCCGAGGCATCTACCTACTCAAGGAAGAGTTTCGCACCATTTGCGACAGGATCACAGACCGAGCGCGTGCTGAGCGCTTCTTGTCGGGGTGGATATGGAAAGCGATGGCCACTGGTAGCCGATATCTGATTCGATTCGTCAAGACGCGGCATAGCTGGTGGCACGAGTTCCTCAACTGCTTTGATGATCGAGTGCCCCAAGGATTCGTAGAAGGCATCAACCGCGCTATTCGCGGCATTATCAATCGGGCTTTCGGTTATCGAAACTTTGACAACTTCCGTCTGCAGGTTCTCGTGGAGTGCACCGATGGCTGACTTCACCCTACAAATCTGCGTAGAGCCAGATTTTCTGAGACCTCTCTGGTATGCTGGGTTGGCTGCCATTCTTCCCCGACAGCGGGGCAAGATGGACTTGTGTTGCCTGATGAGAATCGGTCTCTCTGGTGCGGTAGCTGGTCCGCTGGCGAGGGAGAGAGTCCTCGC